>SZPB01000681.1 GCA_030263535.1 Cytophagia bacterium CHB2 | reverse complement strand
GTAGCATCGTTCATTGGGAATGCGGCGCTTGATATCGAACAACACCTTGCCTTGCGCATTGAAGCGTGACAGATTATAAGTAATCGACGGCGAGGTTAGTTTCGGATCATTGAGCGGCAAACCGGAATAAATGTCATAATTATCGGGAACGTCTTTCGCGGCGCCCCGCACGCTGGCAAAACCGCTGGTCGCGGCCGCTGCCCAGCGAAAATTCTGGCGGCGCATTTGATTGGCATACTCGGCTTGATCATGGCCCGCTTCAGCATCGTGACAGCTCAAACAATTGATTTCGAATTCGCCGGAAATTTCGCGCCGCCAAAAAAGCTCGGGCGAATCGCGCTCAGATTTTTCTCCCCAACCGCCGCCCGGCAAATGCCGGCCGAAGGTTTGCGCAAAATTCCACGGATCCAATCCCACTTGCTCCGGCTTGAACGTTCCGGGCCAATCACGCGAGGAAAGCGGAAGTTGCGTACCGGTTTTTTGATCGATGAGAATCCAGGGATGGCCGCGACGCCCGTGCGCCACGTTCGAGTCCGCGGCGTTGAAATGCCAGCCGGTGCTGACTTTCGCATAGTTGTGACATTTGCCGCAGGTAACTTTTGTGGAAAACGGCAACATTGGTTGATCGCCCGGCCGCACCACAAATCAAGCAAGTGCACCGGCACGGAACGATTGCCGTCGCTCACATCGCCGAGTTTGGGAACATCGGTGTCGTTCTGGGCAAAAGCAAGGCGCGAGGCCAGGAGGCAAAGAAAGAGCAAAGACATTCTGCAAAAATTCATAGAGGAGATTGGGCTTGAGGATGCGGCGTTCAGACCACGGCGCCGGCAACGTACGCGATCTTCCGCAAAAGGCTTTCGCGTTCGCGCCGGCCAGCGGCTTGCAGGTTGATTCATCTAAACAACAAATTCGGTCGGTTTAAACTCCAATCGCCGGCCGGCCTCAACGGCTTCATTTACTTTCAACACGGTTACGGCGGTTTCGTAACCGACATCCTGATCACAATTCAACTTGGCCTTGCCGCGAATCGCATCGAAAAAATTCTCCAAATGCGGCTTGTGATAGAGATCGTTGAATGTCACCGGTAATTCGTGGCTCGGGGGCGCAACGGTTTCACGCACGTCGAGCACCGCGCCGGTGTCCGCCTTCTTCTCTTCTTTCGGCGCTTTCAAATAACCGGACGATACCCATTTTTCCCAATCCGGGGCGGCCGGTTCGCGGTAAACCGCGCCGCGGCTGCCGGATTCTGAAATTTGCAGCGTGCCCTGATCGCCGAGAAAATTTTCAAAATATCCTTCGCTGCTGTTCGTGGTCAAGGTTTGATAATAAGCCCGCACTTTGCCTTCCATCAGCTCATATTCATAAATCACCATTACGGTGTCATACCATTCATGCGTGGCTTTGTCGTAATAATCGGTGCCGCCGCTGGCGATAACGGATTTCGGCGAGGCGCCCAGGAACCAGTTGAAAATGTCGATTTGATGCGAGCCGAGATCGACAATCGGGCCGCCGCCCAGGCCGCGATACCAGCGCCAATTGCGGAATTGATGCATGTTCTCATAACCATACTTTGCCAGCGTAGCGGGAGAAATAGCATCTTTCTTGGGCCAGCCGAGGTCGGGCTGCACCGCGCGATTCCATTGGCCGCGAATGGTGGTAATGCGGCCAAGAATTTTCGCTTCTTGCAGCAACTTTTGATAGCAATGCAGATACCGCGGATTGCTGCGGCGTTGATGGCCGATCTGCATGAGCTTGCCGGAGCGCCGCGCCGCCAACACCATGTTGCGCGCGTCTTGCAAGTTGTTGGACATTTCCTTCTCACAATAAACGTGCAAGCCGGCGTTGAGACAGGCAATGGCGTGGCGCGCATGCCAGAAATCGGGCGTACAGATCAGCACGGCATCGAGATTTTTTTCCGCAGCCAGCATCTCACGGTAATCTTCGTAACCGTTTGGCGCGTGACCATATTTCTGCAAGAGATTCACGCAGCGTTTGAGATTATACGCCGCCCAAATGTCGCACACAGCTTTAAAACGCAAATTGGGAATCTTGAGACAGGCATTGAGCAACACCTGGCCCTGCGCGCCCGCGCCGAGCAGCGCAATGTTCAAATCGTTAGAAGTGCGCGGCGTCGTTTGTCCGGTC
>SZPB01000680.1 GCA_030263535.1 Cytophagia bacterium CHB2 | reverse complement strand
AAAAGGAAGCCACGCTGCTCAAACTGCTGGCCGATCCCGACACGCGCGACGCCATGCTCGATCATCCGCGGCTGCTCGCCTGCCTGCTTGAAAAACAACGCACCGCTTCCCTCTCTCTTTTTCTTTATTTTTATATTCTGGTGCGGCAGGCGCTTAAAACTTACAACATCGATGATCGCGCCGTATCGGATTATGTGGCCGGCTTGCTGGCGGAATTTGCCGGGGGCAATCGCGCCTATCGCGTCGATTCACATTCCGCCAAAGAATACCGCTACCTTGTCGATCTCATGCAGGATTTGCTCGAAGCGAATTCCGAGCAAACGTTTCATCTGCGCAGCCATCTGGGCAATTATGCGCTGTTTCTTACCGGCCTCTTCCCGGATTTTGTTTATCATCGCGTCAAGTATCATCCTCCCTCGCCGGATTTTTCTTATTACGAACAAGTGGGCAGCAACAATTTTCAACTCGCCGCGCAACATGCCATGGCGGAACGCTACCGCTTGAGCGAGATTCTGGATCTGCTCGGCCGCCGCTTCCAACGGGTTCGCCTGGCGTTAAATCATATGGCCGATCGTTTTTTGCACATGGATCGCAATCCCGGCGCCACCGACAAAGTCATGCGCCGCGTGGATCACTTCATCGATACCCGTCAGTGAGGCCGCCTTGCGCGAGCTCGGTTCGTTCGTCAAAAACGGCAACCGGTAACCTGAATCGCCCCTGATCACCATGTCTCTCTTAGCCGATATTCAAAAAATCACGGAGCGCACCTATCAGCCGACCGGCGTGAACTTCGAAGAGTTCATCATTCCGCGCGAGCGCTATATTTATTTATCTCAATATGATTTCACCTGCGGCGAGTTGTCGGAGAGCGCGCGTGTTTTCTTTCGCGTGCATGAACGCCGGCTCTATGTCGGGATTTACTATTCGCGCGACTTGATTCGATCCCTGGAAAAGCATGATCCTCGCGCCGGCCTTTCCGAGCGCAACATCTCAGCGTTCTGCGTGTTCATGGAAGAGATCAATCATGCCGTACACGGCGCGTTGAAGTTTATGGAAGGGTTGCCGGATTTCGGACAGGAAAGCTTCTTGCAGGATTTGGAATTGCAGGCCAAGATCGACGCCTATCTCTTGCTCAAATACTTTCTTGCGTTTTTCAACACAAGCAAACAGCTCGAAGCCATGGACCGGCTCTGGCTGCGCCATCATCTTTTTGAACGAGAGGAATTGAATTATGCCTCTTCCGCGCTGGCCGAACGATATCACCAGGCCGTCGTTTTGGGAGAGAAATACACGCGCTTTTTGGATGGTTTGCCCCCGGCCGAGCGCCTGCCGGAGATCCGGCGCTTCCGCCGCATGCCTTATCACACCAAGCGAACGTACATCAACTGCCTGCCGTGACGCCGTGGCTGTCGCCGTTGGCCACGAACATCATTTTGCGCACACGCTCCTTCAACACGTCGATCAAAAAAGGCTTGGCCAGAAATTCCGTAGGTGGCAGTTGCAACGCTGCTTCGA
>SZPB01000679.1 GCA_030263535.1 Cytophagia bacterium CHB2 | reverse complement strand
ATTCTTTCCTGAGTCAGATCATATCTTATGCCGATGCGGATTTGGAAATGCTCTATAGCTTTGGCCGCTTGCTGTTACCGCATCTGCCGCTTGATCGGGACGTTGCCATTGTCAAGGTCGGTGATGAAGTGGAATTGCAATACTACCGCATGGAACGGATTTTTTCCGGTGCCATCAAAATTGCCGAAGGCGAAGCGCAATACGTCAAAAGCCCCACCGATGTGGGCACCGGCAAGGCTCAAGATGAGAAGGCGCCGTTGTCAGAGATCATCGAGGTGTTGAACGAACGCTTCGGCACGCAGTTCAACGAAGAAGACCGGCTTTTCTTTCAGCAGATCAAAGAGAAAGCCTGCAAGAATCAGCAGGTGATTCAAACCGCGCTCGCCAATCCGCTGGACAAGTTCGAGCTGGGCATCCGGAAGCTGATCGAGGATTTCATGATCGAGCGGATGGCGGACAACGACAAGATCGTGACGCGCTATATGTCTGAAGGCGATTTTCAAGGTTCGATTTTGCCAATTTTGGCAAAAGAAATTTTTGCAGCGATACGAAGAAGCGAGCCGGGATCCCATGCGCAGGCTGCACGCCTGGCATAATTTATTTCTATGGTAGAAATTCCCCGGCAATCTTCCCACTTATCTCTTTGTATAGTTCCTCCCAAACCATCCCTTGCGACAGTAGAAAACCCTCGCTTCGCCGCGTATATTAGCGCCCAGTAAGCGGCCGCAGTTTATTTACAAAGCATCAAAAAGACATTTGCAGAAAGGAAAAATCGCTATGAAACGACTGCTGGTTTTTCTGTACGGCGTGGTGTCTTACGCCATTTTTTTCGTAACATTTTGTTACGCTGCCGGTTTCGTCGGCAACATTCTGGTGCCCAAGTCGATTGACTCCGCGCCCACCGCGCCGTTGGCAACGGCCTTACTCGTCAACGCCGCGTTGCTCGGCTTGTTCGCCGTGCAGCACAGCGTGATGGCGCGGCAAAGTTTCAAGCGCATGATTACACGCTTCATTCCCAAAGCCGCGGAGCGCAGCACGTTCGTCTTGCTTGCCAGCCTGTGCCTGATCTTGATGTTCTGGAAATGGGAGCCAATCGGCGGCGTGATTTGGGACGTGCAAAATCCCGCTGGCCGGGCGGTGCTTTACAGCTTGTTTGCCTTCGGCTGGCTGTTGGTGCTGGCCACCACGTTCTTGATCAATCATTTCGATCTGTTCGGCTTGCGGCAAGTGTGGCTGTATTTGCGCGGCAAGGAATACCGTCCGGTCGGATTCGTCATGCCCGTGCTGTACAAACATGTCCGTCACCCGCTGTATCTCGGCTTTTTGTGCGCCTTCTGGTTTACGCCGACCATGACGGTTGCGCACCTGGTGTTTGCGCTGGCGACTACAGGTTACATTCTCATCGCGATTCAGCTTGAAGAACGTGATTTGGTGCGTGAGCATGGCGACAAATACGCGAATTATCGCCGCCAGGTGCCGATGCTCATTCCAGCGCTGCAACCCAAAGCGAGCATCACCTCGGTTAGTGTCGCGCCTGCGGTT
>SZPB01000678.1 GCA_030263535.1 Cytophagia bacterium CHB2 | reverse complement strand
GGTTGGCTATGAAGTGAAGATCAGCAAGGGTTTCACGGAGCTGAAGCCGAGCGCGTACAGCGCCTCGGCGCAGGAGCCGGTGTTGGATTTTCATCAAGCGCCGGCTGACAAAAGCAACATGGCGCGTTATTTATTCGGCGGCTTTCAGCGCTGCCTCTATCCGGCGCAAAAATTCCAATCGGATGCCGAGCGCAAGCTGGCCATCATCATCGATCGCGAAGCGCAAAAGTGGTTCAAGCCAGCGAAAGGGCAGTTTCAAATTTTCTATAAGTCCGGTATTGATCATCTCGAATACCAGCCGGACTTCGTCGCCGAAACCGAAGAGCGCATTTTTATGCTGGAGTCAAAAGCGCGCAACGAGATGGAAGCGGCCGATGTCCTAGCGAAGAAAGAAGCCGCAGTCAAATGGTGCAGCCATGCCACGGCTTACGCGCAAGAAAACAACGGCAAACCGTGGTCTTATCTTTTAATTCCGCATGATGCAATTGCGGAGAACATGAGTATAAAGGCATTTGCGCAAAAGTTTGCGGTTTCAAGCTGAGTTTTCAGTTGGCCGAATAAGTTATCTCCGAGCGGAGCCAGGCAAAATGTCAGTGCGGAATTGCGGTTCACAACCTCGGTTGGGGGGATTTACAATGTTTTTATTTCCACAACAACATCTCCCTCCGGCCAGGGCAGCGTAAGACCCTCCGGCGAAAATGCGCGATGCTCGCCATTTATCCAAAAGCCTTGCACTTGCGCATCTTTAACTCGTTCGATATTCATCTTCAAACGAATGTTTCTTACCCGCAACTCGGTTTCCATCCGGTTTACGCCTTGCAACAAGCGCGGCCGCAAACGCAAGTGTTGCCAAGAAGGCCGTATGCCCAGCATGTGGTGCACAAAGAGTGTGATGATTTCCGCCCAATTCCAGGGAATGATCCCGATTTGCGGGCAAGGCGGAACGGGCCGTGGCCCGTAAAACTCAAACCACGTTCCGGCTTTGCCGCCCGGCAGAGTCATCAACCAGTTCAAAACGCGCCAGACTTTTTCATCATTGCCGGCTTCGAAGTAGGCGCGCGCGATAAGCAATGACGCAATCGGCCATGGGCCGGGCGAGTCCGGTTCTGAGCTGACATGATAACGGCTGTAACCGCCCGTGTCCCAACGCGTGTTCCACAATTGTTCCAAATGCGCCAGCGTATTGAGCGCCAGCTCGCCGCGCGGATCGATGAATTCCAAAGCAATCGGCAATGCGGCGGAACTATCGGGATTCAAAAGATGCGGGCCGGGCTGGCGCAAGGGAATGCTGGCCGGAAATGCCTCCGGCTCGCGCAGTCGCGCCTCGGTTTGGAGATCGCCGTTCAGCTTGCGCCGTTTGATGAGATGGCCGTTGTCGATGAGCGCATATTGCTCATCGTGCAGCATCGCATGTTTGATCGCTGCTGCCGACTTTTCCCAACCGTCTGCCTCATGGTCATACCCGAGCAGGCGCGCCAAATAGGCGGCGTCACCCAATCCCAAAGAAGGATAGAACTGATACATCAACTCCATGCCGTCTTCA
>SZPB01000677.1 GCA_030263535.1 Cytophagia bacterium CHB2 | reverse complement strand
ATTATTTTCTCGGCAATGGGCATATCACCGCGGCAATTCAAATTTGCACTTCGGGAGAAGGCACGCCTCTCGGCTTGCTCTTGATGTCGCCGGACGTTTTCGGCCCGAAACGCAAGGCGTGGAGTCTAGATCCGCAGACCGGGCTTTCGGCAACCATGATGGAACTGCTGGTGCAGGGCGAGATCATCGTTGCCTTGCCCTCACAAGTATCGGCAACATGGGAAGAACGGGATCACGTTCCGGTTTTGCGCGCTGACTGGGGAAGCAAAAACTTTGAGGTTTCTGAGCATTTCTATTGCCCCGATCGTACCCGCCCCCGTCTCATTCGCACGCTCGCCATCAAAAATATTTCTGCGCAAGCGCAAACCATCAGCGTGCAAACCGGCGTTCTAGCCCATCAAATTAAAAAAGAGCTGACGCTGGCAAGCGGCGCACAGCAAACATGCTCCTGCGAATACCGGCTCGTTCCGAACGGGCCATCACATTTTACGGTACAATTGAATTGGATTGCGCAAGCCGCATTCGAGGCGGAGGCCTCGGCATACTCGCAAAAGATTGCAACAATCCGCAGCGATTCGCCGGTTTTAAATCATCTTTACAGTGCTGCACCGCATCAATTGCAAGCCACCATTGCCGCTTCCGGCCGTGTTGATGCCAGCCAGTGGCAATACAATCTGGAATGGGCGCGCGATCAAGCCATGATTGTTCTGGGCCTGACCTACTCCGGCCAGTTCGAGCTTGCCGGCACCATGCTCAAGCACATCCTGCAGGAGTTGGTCACAGATGAAGGCGACGCGGTTGATTCCAGCCGCAAGCGGCCGCCGCAGGAAGTGGAGCTGGATCAAAACGGTGTCCTGCTGTACGCGCTGCGCAGCTATGTCGATTGGACCGGTGACCTCGATCTGGCGCGCAAACACTGGCCGCGGGTTCGCGCCACAGCCAATTTTCCCCTCAAGCCCGTCTTCCGCCATCCCAGGGCATTTCTGTTTCACAATCAACGCGAGTATTGGGAACGGCACAGCTTGTTTGGAATTGAAGACGGCATGGAGTTGATGTATCAGTTCTATCCTTCATTGGGGTTGAGCGATGCTGCTTATTTGGCGCGCCTGCTCGGCTATGAACACGAGGCAGACAGTTGGCAAAAAGCTGCCGCTGCGATTAAACACGCCATGCTGCATGATACGCAATACGCGCTGATCGACAACGGCCGTTTCATCAAACGCCGCAAGGTTAATGGCGAGATTCAAACCGAGACATTTTTACGCGAGCCGGAAGCTTTTCCCGCGAGCATTCCGTTGCGCCAGCCCGGGCCGCATTATTTGAATCCCGATAGTTCCACCGCATTGCCGATTGCTTTGGAATTCATCGATCCGCGCGGCGAGCTGGCGCTCAACACGCTGGCGCATTTGGAACAACTGTGGAACACGCGTTGGGACACCGGCGGTTACAGCCGTTATCACGTCAGCTCGGAACCGGACTCGCCCGGTCCATGGCCGATTGCGTCATTGCTTATCGCGCGCGCCTACTTCGAAGCCGGCAATGATGAAAAAGTCTGGCGCGTTTTGAACTGGTTGATG
>SZPB01000676.1 GCA_030263535.1 Cytophagia bacterium CHB2 | reverse complement strand
TGAAAGATCAGGGCAATGCCCAGCCGGCGCAAATCAGCCTGGCGAAACGCAACAATTGCTTTCATGCGCTGGAAATCGCGCGCATGTGCCGCGAGATTTTGGGCGCCAACGGCATCGTCGATGATTATGTTGCCATGCGCCACGCCGCGAATCTGGAAAGCGTGAAAACCTATGAAGGCACGCATGAGATTCACACGTTGATTTTGGGCCAGGCCGTGACCGGGATTTCGGCGTTTAATTGAAATGGTTCTCAGGTTGGCGCGGGAAATCAAATGCAATTCGAATGGGATCCTAAAAAAGCCGAGCACAACCTGGGAAAACATGGGGGTTGATTTTATTGAGGCTTCCTCAGTTTTTTATGATCCGCTTTCGGTGACATATCCCGACCCCATACATTCTATGGGTGAAGAACGGTATATCATTATTGGCTTGTCTGTAAACAATTGTCTGCTTATCGTGTCTCATGTTGACCGAGAAGATAATATTCGTATCATAAGTGCCCGTGTAACGACGCGCTATGAAAGGAAATTATATGAAAGCTGACGTTGAAACCGATCTCAACGACGAACTGCTGCCCGAGTATGATGAAACGTTGCTGCGCAATGGCGTGCGAGGCAAATATGTACAACGGCTAGAACATAGCGGCAGTAATCTCATATTATTGGACCCGGATGTTGCTGCCGCTTTTCCAAATGCCGAAGCCGTCAATGAAGCGCTTCGGTTATTGATGAAAATTGCCCAAACTTCATTGGTGCATGCTCACAGTGCGCCATAGCTGTGGTCGACACAATGTAATCACGTGAGCAAAACGATTTTTCAAACCGTCTCTTTGGAGGAAGCTTGAAGCAGTTCGATCAATTCACGGATGATGGCATGCCCGCTTTCACGCTCGAACAGGCAAATAAGATCTTGCCCAAAGTCATCGAGCTGACGGAGCAGGTGATCGAGTCTTTGGAGGACGCCAAAGTGCGCATGGAATCCGAGCAGTTGTTCAATGAAGATGATGCGCAACAGAGCTACGACCTGCAGGTGGCGTTGATGCTCGAGCGCTGGTCGAATCAAATCGTCAAGCTCGGCGCTTATCCCAAGGGCTACTTCACGGTCGATTTCAAGAGCATGATTCCCGAAACGCTGCTGTGCTGGACCTACGGCGAAACCCAAATCACACACACGCACAAGATCTGGGAGAATTTCAAACATCGCCGGCCCATCGAGCATCCCGAGGTGTATTCGTTTGAGTTTTCGCTGAATTAAACTTCTACCCGCAGATTTCATGTTCAAGCTCATCTTCTTTTCACTCTTCCTCCATCTTGCGGTAGGCGGGTTGTTGCCGCTGCTCTTTATCTCACTGGATGAAATCGGCGCCATGTTTTTTCGGTTGGTCAGTTTGCTGTCCGCCGCATTTCTATTGTTTGCCCTGCTGGCCCACCCGTTTGACAACGCGATGCCTGCCGCGGCTTCCCCGGTGTTGAGTTACTCCAGTAATCTCGTCATCGGCTTGCTGATCTTCAGCATCATTGCGCTGCTCGCCGGCTGCATTTGGTTGAGGCGATTGCGCACGAGCTACATTTGGCTTGCGTT
>SZPB01000675.1 GCA_030263535.1 Cytophagia bacterium CHB2 | reverse complement strand
TCGAGCCCGATGGCGATGCCATAAGTGACCCGCGGATCCCAGCCCTCTTCAGCGCCAATGGCCTTGACACTGGCCGAGGCGGCGGCCAGGATCGTCGCCTTGCCCTTATTCGACTGCACATAGTCGGTCGCCTTTGTCTTTAGCCAATCCCACCAGCCGGCATCCTCACTGGGGGGGGCGCTGAGATTCATCGCGCTGAGGATGGACTTGCGGTCCACAGCCGTGGATGTGGGACCGAACAGTTTGGCGGCGAGCGGCTTTTTGGCAAACTCTTTTAAGATCGCTTTCGCCAGCGCCGCCAACGACCTGGTGGCGGGCGATGGAAACGGTAATCGCGACATTTTTGTCCGCGACCGCGATGCGGCCTCCGTTCCATATCCTGCTCGCGCCCTTCCGTCGGAGCCTCGACGCGATGCGCCTCGCGCTGCGGATTCCAGGCAACCAGATACCAGGCGCGGTCGCGAAAATACAAGAGATATGGCTCGAGGGTCAAACCCGAAACCGTTTCGTCGGCAAGCTTGCGGTATTTGAGAAACGTAATGCGTCTGTGCGTTTCAATGGCCTGTTGCAAACGCGCGAAAGCGTTGCCCTGCGGTTGCCCGGCCGGCGGAGCCTCCAGGGCGATCACCGGACTTTCCACCGGCTGCTCCAATAGTTTGTTCAACAAACCGGCGGCAATCATCTTAAGCTCCTGATCAAGATGCAACGGCAGGTTTTTGAGCGCGAGGGTGAGCACGACTTGCTCAACGTGCGTGAACTGGAATTGCGGTAGGGTATGATGGGAAATTACGCGATAGCCTCCTTGCGGAGCAATCGCAACTCCCAATTCTCCAAGTGCTTGCAGGTCGCGGTAAATCGTGCGCTCGGTAACCCCGCACATTTGCGCCAGCCGCGGCGCCGTCATCATGCGCTTGTGGCTGCACAACTCCAAAATCTTGAGAAGACGAATGGATTTTTGCATGGCCGGCTCTCTGCTGATCTTCTAACGTCAGGAATATTTTTGGAAATGAGGGGATACCCCAACGCAACTATAAAAGAAATGCTCTAAAATTGCAACCGCTTTGTTTCGCTGTCACATGGCGGCACGCGAAAAAACAATTCCAAACAAAAAAAGCCGCGGCTAAGCCGTGGCTGATCGGGCGAAAAAAATATGTGACTGCAATAAAACGTGAATGGCTTGCTGCGCGCCTTATTCGTTTGCAACGATTTTCCAGCTCACTGCCAGGCCGTCGCGCACCGGCAGGATGGTGGTCCACCAATCATTTGAATTGAACACCGCTTCGTTATAGGCGATGATCCCACGCGTGCTGCGGTCGGGATTTCCCTGCGTGACGCGGCCGTGAAACAGCGCATTGTCGCTGATGAGCACGCCGCCGGGCCGCAGTTTGGTAAAGGCGATTTCCAGCGCGCGCGGATAGTCTTCTTTATCGACATCGTTGAAAATGAGATCGAACGGGCCTTCGGTGTTTTGCAGCAGCTTGAGCGCATCACCGGTTTTCAATTTCACTTTGCGCAACAGCCCGGCCACTTTGAGATAATCTTCGGCGAGATCGACGTTGTTTTGCGAGGCTTCGGTGCAGATCAATTCGCCGTCTTCCGGCAAGGCCAGTGCCAGCC
>SZPB01000674.1 GCA_030263535.1 Cytophagia bacterium CHB2 | reverse complement strand
TCACCGGCATTCGCGTTTCTCCGGAAATTGTCGGTGTGCAGTTTCATCCCGAGGCCGACCGCCGCAGCATGTTCGTGCATGCCGTCAAGCCGGAACGCAAGCAAGATATCATCGAAAAGCACGGCCCGGAGAAGTACGAAGAATTATTGCAGCGTCTTGAAGATCCTTCATATCTTGGCCCAGTGCGGCAAACGGTTTTGCCAAAATTTTTGGAGAACGCCATAAGGCGGCTCCGCCCGGAAACAGCCGGCGCCGATTTGAATTAGCAATACTCATTTACACACCGTCCGGGCGCATGATGGTTTGCGTTTGAACACGCGGCCAGCGGCGCGCGCCCCATCAGAAAATTGCGCCCGGACAGTGTTTTTCGATTTTATGGCTTCCTCTGTTCGTTTTCTAGACGACACACACAAAGACTTTGCGGCTTTCACTTCATCAAAATCATTCTTTGGGCCGCCTGAAAATTTCCCGCCTGCAATTGATACAGATAAACACCTGAGGCAACCTGGTTGCCGAGTTCATCTTTGCCATCCCAATGCGTTTGAAATTTCCCGGCAGCGTGCTGCGCATCGATCAATGTTCGCACAAGTTGCCCGGCCAAATTATAAACTACAACTTTGACTTGGCTCGGCTGCGGCAATTGATACTCGATAGTCGTTTCGGGATTGAAGGGATTGGGGTAGTTTTGGCTTAAACTGAAGTTGGCGGGTTGCTCCCCTTGCTGCTCAACGACGGAGGTCAGGCTGCGGCCCTCAATGGCAGTCATGAATTGATTGACCGCAACGTTCGTGTAGACTTCGGTCATTTTTGACGGCCAGCGAATCACCAGCGAATCGATCACCGTCGCATCGCCGAAACCGAAATGCACGCGCAGACTGTTGTGCCCGCCGAAACCGCTCTGTTGTGCAATCTCACGAATCTGCCACACGGCCGCACCTCGAATCATGGCTTTGGCGCGAATGCGCGTGCCAATAGCCGTGCGATTGGATACCGTGCCCACGCACTTGATGTTGATCCAAGTATTGTCATTGCCATCGTTGGCGTAAAGATAATTTGCAAGCGGCCCTTCATTTCCACCATCATTAACTACAAGTATATCCAAGTCGCCGTCATTGTCATAGTCACTTGTCGTGCAAGTAAATCCTCGCTCATTGGTAATTGCCTGACCCGTGACTCGAGTAAAATTGCCATGACCTTCATTCCTATAAAGAAGATTTCCACTTTGAGAATCGGTGGTCACGATTAAGTCCAAATCACCGTCGTTATCGAAATCGCCCCAACTGCTGCCAAAATGCGAACCGCTTGCGGTGACGATCGGGCCGGAATTCATGGGTTCAAAAGTACCATTGCCACGATTGCGATACAGCAGATTCGGACCGTGATACGTAGAAATAAACAAATCTAGATCGCCGTCATTGTCGTAATCTCCCCAACTCGCGCTTCTTGAGCTTCGACCTTCGCTCGTGATCTCGCTAGCGTTGGTAAGTTCAAGCGTGTTATTGCCATTATTTAAATAAAGCCGGTTGCAAAGAAAAGTGTTTTGCCCAATAGCATCTGTAACGAATAAATCCAGATCGCCGTCATTGTCGCAATCCGCCCAACTACCGCAAGTAGAATGC
>SZPB01000673.1 GCA_030263535.1 Cytophagia bacterium CHB2 | reverse complement strand
GTCAAAGCAATCGCTTACTATGCCTCTGATCAAAGCCTGCTGGATGAATTGGCAGAAACGCATATCATCCGCACCGGCTCACTTGACCCGGCGCGGCTGCTTTATTTGCTGCGCGGCAAAAGAGCGCCACAAAATTCCGGCGGTGCCGGCCGGGGCAATTTATTGTATTGGTTTCTCTTGCCCGATCCGCGCATTTTATGGATTCCGTTTGCGCTTTGGCGCGCCTGGCGCGAAATCCGGCGCCAGCAAATTCGTTTTATCGTAACCTCCGGTCCGCCGCATGCAAGCCATCTTGCCGGATGGTTGCTTTCCCGGATGTGCAACATTCGCTGGGTCAGCGATTTTCGCGACACCTGGCTGCGCGAAGAATTTTCGCAAGCGCCCACCAAAGTTCATCGCCTTTTGCAGCGGGCGATGGAACGATTCATTTTGAAGAATGCGCACGCTGTCACCGCTGTTTCGCCGGGACTCGCGGCGCAATTGCAGGAAACCGGCGGGCGCCCAGAGGGCACAACACATTATATCCCGCACGGCTATGATCACGAAGATTTTGCCGGGCAACCCAGAAGCAGCGACGGCCGTTTTTGCGTTTCTTATGTCGGCGCGCTTTCTCACATTCAAGACCCGCGGCCGTTGTTGCGCGGTTTTCGCGGTTTTGTTCAAACCGCACAACTCACTCCCGCTGAAGTTAAATTGCAATTCGTGGGCGCCGATCTTACCGGCAATTTGCATGATTGGATTGTACAACATGAGGTGCAAGCCTATGTTGACCTTGCCGGCTATTTGCCGCATGCCGCCGCCGTGCAAGAGATGAGGGCTGCTGATCTGTTGATTTTCCTCGCAAATCCCGGCACGGGAGAGACCATCATCCCGAGTAAAACGTTTGAATACCTGGCTGCCGGCAAACCCATTTTGTTGATCGGCGAGAAAATCGAGGGCGTGCAGTTTCTCCTGCAGCATGCGCATTGCCGCCACTGTGAATTTGATGCGATTGATGCTATCGTGCGCGCATTGCTGGCTTTTTATACAGAATTTCGCGCGGGCGCGCTGCCGGCGGTGGCGCCGCAGCCGTTGGAATTCTCGCGGCAACAGCAAGCCAAGCGCCTGGCTGAGATTATGATGGAACTGATTTGATTTTTCAGCATTACTGATAAAGCAATTGCCAGCAGAAAAATTTGGCATCAAAATACACAACACAAGCCGCAGGCGATCAGTTTTGAGCCGCGAATACACGCCAATGAACGCGAATAAAAAATTGCGCTTATGGGGGCAATTAGCGGTTTGCATTTTTTTACTTTTGTTGCGCTATGACTTAGAGCTGGCCCTGTTGCTGAGCGATTTTGTGATTATTTGCGCGTGGCTTCGCGACACGACGCTAACAGCTTTTGAAAGCTCTGATTGAATTTTCGCCGATTCATGTTATCTTTGTCAAAATATGAAAAATTTATTTCTGCAACGCTTGCGTGAAGCGCGACCGCTGAATATTGCGCATCGCGGGGCGCGCAGCCACGCGCCGGAGAATACCCTGGCCGCCTTCGAAGCGGCGCTCGCGCACGGCGCGGACGGCATTGAGTTCGACGTGCGCTTGTGCGGCTCACACGACTGGGTGGTGTTTCATGATCAGCGCTTAA
>SZPB01000672.1 GCA_030263535.1 Cytophagia bacterium CHB2 | reverse complement strand
TGTTGATGAAATGAACCAGGCGCTCATACGTTCCTTTTTGCACGCGCTGTCCGCCATAATTTCCAAAACACAAATGCACGGCCTTTTGCGTTTTCACGTTTTTGAAAATGCGGTTGAGGGCCGCCGCCGCCAAATCCGCATCTTCGGGATTGCCGGTGAGATTGGCTTCATCAATTTGAATAACCTCCGCCTCGATCCCCTCAACCTGTTCGGCCAAAATTTCTGCGAGCGCCATGACGACTTCTTGAAAATTCTTGTAATATTGATTGACCAGGACGCGCGCCAGCATGTAGGGGCTGGTAATGGTGAATTTCAGCGGCTTGGCGGTGAGCGGCCGCACGAATTCATAATCTTTAAGCAGGTTCAATGTGCCTGCGTCTAACGCCTCGGTCACGATGCCGGCCGGCTCGGCGCGATAGGCCATGCCGCTGTTGCGGCGAAATGCTTCCAGGGTTTTGCGTGAAAACGAAGTTTGTACGCCCGTCATGGGCCGGATGAAGTAATCAATCATGCCGTTGGTTTCGGGATGGTTGACATCCCAGCGGTACAACTCGCCATCCACCACCAGATCAATGCCGGCAAGTTCCTGCGTTTTGATCACCACCATGATCGCGTCGCGCAAATGCTCTTTTGTGCCGAAGGTTCGGAGCCAGAGTGGCACCGGATAACTTCCGACTGTCGTCGTTTGAATGCTGGTTTTGGGCATAAGTAATCCGTGGTTCGATGAAAAGGCTTGACATTTTTCCTGTAAAGATTAGATTATCACTACGATTTTCTTGGTATCACAGGACTTCTTTATTTGCAATTTCGGCATCAGCCAGGATGGGCGTAACTAGGCATCGTACGGTAGTACGGTAAGTCGCATGGAGATTGCAGCATGATGGTTATGCCCGTTGCATCCGAAGAAACAGTACGCCTCACCAAAAAGCCGGTCAAGATCGTCATCCCGCCTTACGGTATCAGCATCGCTGAGAGCCATCATGAGCGCGGTTTTGTTATGCCGCCGACGCGCAACAGCTACACGAAAATCTATTACATTCTCGACGGCACCGCCGATTGTTTTATCGAGCGCCGCGCCGTGCCGCTCGAACGCCAGCAGGTGCTGGTTATTCCCCGCGGGGCAACGCATTTTTTGCGGGATAAAGAAGGCGCGCCGCTTTCGCTTTACATTTTGGCCGTGCGCAACAACAGCCTGGAGCACCTCGCCTCATTCAACGAACAGATCGAACTGCTCAGTGTGTTGGCCAGCAAGCATCTCAAGCCGCTGACCTCGCACGATTATGCCGCTTACGATCTACCGCGCAAAATTCGAAAAATTCTGTATGAACAGCGCATGCAAGCCGCGGGTTTTGTGCCGGCGATTCAAGCCAATTTATTGAGCCTCGTGGTCGCACTCAATCGCATTTATCTCAACATTCCTGTAGAGCAGCAGTTTCCCGGCGACAAACCCACCGTCAATCGCATTCAGCACGTGGCACATTACATCGAGAAAAACTTCTTCGAGCCGGTTTCGGTCGAAAACATGGCGCGCATGGCCTTTTCGGTCGTGCCGCAAACGAAGGTCCACCGGACGGTATTCTGACCGTCACCCGCCACGATCACCCTCACATCAGGAAGCGAGTTCGATCATGCCCGCCGCATCC
>SZPB01000671.1 GCA_030263535.1 Cytophagia bacterium CHB2 | reverse complement strand
GGCGCTATTGACGACGATGATGCCTTTGCTCACCGCAATTTCCGCGGCTTTGGTGATGATGGCGGTTTTGCCGTCCATGTCGGCCGGCGTATAATTTGTTTGCCCAAGGTCGAATTCGCTATAGCCGAGCGAAGTCGACGTCACTTCCACACCCCTCTGTTCCATCCATTCCATTGCGGCAACCCAATAATCTTCCTCGGCGTGCGTTTCTGTGGGAAGATGTTCTGTTTTGGCAAGAATGAAATGGGCGCTGAATGCCGGGCCGATGAGCTGGCCCTCTTGAAAACCGCCCAACACCGAAAATGTCTGCGTCCCATGATTGTCCTGATCGGAACGGTCGCCGGTTTCATTGCGGGTTACATCGTCGCCTTCAACAAAATCGCGCTCGGCAATAATGCGATTCTTGAGATGTTGAAACGCTTCATGCGCCTGCCAGCGAAAACCGCTGTCGAACATGCCAACCAGCACGCCGCGGCCGGAAATGCCGGCGTCGTGCAAATCCGTGGCGCGAATTTGTTCCATCTGCGTCAATGACGGGCCATAGGAAAACCGGTGCGGTGCGCCGGCTTTTTGAGGCGAGCTGCCCCGATCTTCCTGCGCGCCAGGCGACGGCGGAGTTTGCAAGGAAGCCACCGGACGAACGGAGTCGACGAACGGCAGTTGTTGCACGGTTTTGATTTGTTCCGGCCTCGCCTTTATGGTCAGGGCATTCAACCAGCGCGAAATCGTGATGGGCTTCAGGCCGTACCGGCTCAACTCGTCGATGTACGGCTGATAAACCTCGACATCAGTTTGATCGACGAGGGCGCCGGGCGCCAATACTTTGGCGCGGCGCGCCAGGGCGCGTTGCGACAGCCGCGCTTTGGCATTCTCCAACGCTGCGGCATTTTTCGCAAGTACACGGGGACCTTTGTCTTTTAAAAATATCCAAACTTTTTGGCCTTCATCGGCGGCGGTAGAGGAAGGGTTTCCGCTGGTGAGCGTGTCAGGCAACATGAACAGCGCCAGGCAACCAAGACAAAGCGAAAGGGCAAGCATTCGACGTGACATGAAGAGTCGCATAAATAATAACCATTTCGAATTATAAATATGAAACCACCCGAAAAACAGCACAAGACAGCCGCAGCAATCTTTATGGCTGCAGAAAATAGATAAACCGGCCTGAAAAAGCAAGGGGCAACACAGCGAGTGGTCAAACAAAAAGGCCGGACTTCGTTGCAAACGAAATCCGGCCTTTGTGAGTTCCAGCACACAACAAAGTTATGACAACTCAGACACGCTCATCCCGTTTTCCACTTCGGCGTCTTCGCCGTTGGCATCAAAGATGAATGGCCGGGGCAGCGCCAATACACGCTGAACGCGTGTGAGCAACTCATCGGAATCGATCTGGCGATCGATCCATCCGTCGGCGCCATTCTCTTGCAGGGCGCAGCCCAGGCGCTCGTCGCCGTCGGTCACGGCAAGAATTTGAACCCGTTTGTGTTTGTGTTTAATTTTTTGGATGAGCTTGCCGGCTGATTTGCCATTTTGATTGAAGCGGCTGTAATGCGCATCTAACAACAACAAATTCGGGCGCTTCCTCCTCAAAAGCCGCATCAGCGATACTTCGTTCTCAGCAATGTCAATCCGGTAACCCGCGCAAAG
>SZPB01000670.1 GCA_030263535.1 Cytophagia bacterium CHB2 | reverse complement strand
AGACAAGACTATTATGGGCAAAACCATTCAATCGTTTTGCCTCAAATGGTTTTGACATAGAACGTTCAGAATTTTATTCTAACTTTGAAAAGCTAATCGCCTACCCCAATTTGCAGACCAGCTGCAAATCAAAACTTCTGCGAAGCAGTAAATAACTGTTCGGCGAAACTCGGTGTCTCCGGTGACCATCGGCGATAGAGTTTTTCCACCGAAATGCGCCGCGAAGTCATTGAGTATCGCCGAAAAAACTTTGGCAGGATTATTTATCGGCGGAATTATTTTGAATCGTTCTGCCGACAAATTGTTCTGTCATAAACTTTCGGAATTTTATTGTAACTTTGAGCACCTTATGGCCTTAACGAGGCGGCATAGCGTTTTGCGATCCCAATTATTTGTGATTTATCTTCTCCGGTACACATCCGTACTCAGGTATTTCAGACCCGAGTCGGCCATCAAGGTGACCACTTTGGCACCGGGCCCCAGCCGCTCTGCGACTCGAATCGCAGCGATCACATTTGCGCCGGAAGAGGTTCCCGAGAAAAGCGCCTCTTCGCGCGCGATGCGCCTTGCCATCTCTTTCGCGTCCTCCGTTTTGACCGCCACAATTTCATCTACTAGCGACGGCTCCCAGAGCGGAGGCGTGTAACCAATGCCAACGCCTTCAATCTTGTGTGGCCCGGGCTGCCCTCCCAGCAACACGGAAGATTCTGCCGGCTCGACGACGACAATTTTGATGCCGGGCTTGTATCGCTTCAGCACCGTGGCAACCCCGCGTGAAGAAGCCGCGGTGCCGACACAGTGAACAAAGGCATCAACCTCTCCCTTCGTTTGCGCCCAGATTTCCTCGCCCAACGAGTAGTAGCCTGCAATGCTGTCATGGTTATTGAGCTGATCGATCCAGTAGGTATGCGGTTCCTGACTCAACTTGCGCGCGGTCTCGATCATATCCAGAATCAATTTCTTGGTGGTCAGGCCGCCTTCGCTCGGCACCAGCGTCAGTTCTGCGCCCAGCGCAGCCATGTTATCCAGCTTCTCCCGGCTGAAGGCATCAGAGCTGACGATCCGGATGCGGTAACATTTGGCGGCGCAAACCAAGGCCAGCGAGGCCCCGGTGCTGCCGCCGGTGTAGTCAATCACCGTGTCGCCGGGTTGCAAGCGGCCGTCTTGCTCTGCTCGTGAAATCACCGCCTGCGCCATGCGATCTTTCACGCTGCCGGTCGGGTTCTCCCACTCGAGCTTCACCAAAATGTCCGCACAATTGGGGGGAACGACTTTGCGCAGTCGTACCATGGAAGTATTTCCCACAGCCTCGAGAATGTGCATGAGTCAAGCCATCCTTCTGCGATTCTCAAATGGATTTAGACTCAATACTGCTAACTTAACATTTCGTTCGTAGTCCCGGCCCCTCATGTGGGCCGATGCTAACGCAAATAATTTCAATCTTCCTGCAGTGCCCACGAGGGGGCAGGGCTACTAAGGATTGTCGATTAAATACCTTGCCCAAATCTCAAACCGCGAATGCACGCCAATAAACGCGAATTTTAAAATTATCGGATATTCGCATTTATTGGCGGTTTGAAGTGCACCCCTAAAGTTGGACACTCTTGCTAAGGAATACCTGAACGGTTATATTGGTCCAACCCCAAGGGAGCACGAACATGTCAAAGAATCGCA
>SZPB01000669.1 GCA_030263535.1 Cytophagia bacterium CHB2 | reverse complement strand
CGAAAGATTTGGTCGCGTTCTCACAATACTCTCATAAATATTTTCGGCCCGGCGGCAACGGTGTCGCCGGGCAATGAATTTTCTGCTCTTGATCTATGCAGCACAGCCGTGTAAGAGCATTTTTCATTTTGGGTAAGCGTGATTTTTTCCGTTTTTCTTGAGGGCTGCCAGTTTTGCGTTGCACGAATCGATGCCCGCAAGCAAAGAGTCGAGCATTGCACCAAGTGCGATCAGGTTTGATTTAACCAACGCTAAAACGGACACAACTGCCATGAGTCAACCTGGTAAGAGTTGCGGCGATATGCCCGCCGAAGAATTCCGCCAATTTGGGCATCAGCTCATTGATTGGGTTGCCGATTACTTGAGAGATATCGGTCAACATCCGGTTTTCCCCGGCAACCTCCAGCCAAAAGATATTCGCCGCCTGCTGCCTGCTTCTCCGCCGCAGCAAGGCGAAGACATGACGAAAATTCTCGCTGATATTGATCGCATCATTATGCCGGGCATGACCCACTGGAATCATCCGCGCTTTTTTGCGTATTTCACCTCCTCGGCCAGCGGCCCGGGCATTCTCGGTGATATGCTTGCAACCGCGTTCAACATCAACGGCATGCTGTGGCAATCCTGTCCTTCGGCAACCGAGCTTGAAGAAGTCACGCTGGGCTGGCTGCGACAAATGCTGCACTTGCCAGAAGATTTCTGGGGCATCATCTTTGATGGCGCTTCGATGAGCACGATGCACGCACTTGCGGCAGCGCGTGAACAGTGTGTTGATCTGCAAATTCGTGCTCGCGGCATGACAGGCCGGGACGATTTGCCCAGGCTGCGGCTCTACGTTTCCGAGTACACGCACTCGTCAATTGACAAAGCCGCATTGCTCATCGGTATTGGCATGTCAGGCATTCGCCGCATTCCAGTGGATGATGAATTTCGCATGCAGCCCGCAGCGCTGGCGGCAGCGATTGCCGAAGACCGGCGCGCCGGCTGGCTTCCGTTCTGTGCTGTGGCCACGGTGGGTACCACCTCTTGTACGAGCATCGACCCGGTTCCGGAAATTGCCGCAATCTGCACCCGCGAAAATGTTTGGTTGCACGTCGATGCGGCGCACGGCGGCATTGCGGCGATTGTGCCGGAAATGCGCCACCTGCTCGCCGGTTGTGAAAACGCGGACTCTCTCGTGGTGAATCCCCACAAATGGATGTTCGTGCCCATGGGGCTGAGTGTCCTCTACACGCGCAAGCCCGAGGTGTTGCGCCGCGCCTTCAGTCTCGTGCCGGAATACTTGCGCACCGCGCAAGATGAGGAGGTGACGAACTACATGAATTACGGCATTCCGCTGGGCCGGCGTTTCCGCGCGTTGAAATTTTGGTTCGTCATGCGCTATTTCGGGATCGAGGGCATTGTGACGCGCGTGCGCGAACACCTGCGGCTCGCACAGTTGTTTGCAAAATGGATCGACGAGCATCCCGCTTTTGAACGCCTCGCGCCCGTGCCGCTGAGCACAATTTGTTTTCGCGCGCATCCGCAAGGCGTTGAGGAGGTCAGCGCGTTGAATCGCCTCAACGAACAACTCCTAAGGGCCATCAATGAAACCGGCGAGGCGTTTCTCTCGCACACCAAATTGAACGATTGCTTTGTCATACGACTCGTGATCAGCCATTTGCGCGTCACTGAAGCTGAG
>SZPB01000668.1 GCA_030263535.1 Cytophagia bacterium CHB2 | reverse complement strand
AATGCGGTTGATCTCTTCGGGCATGGTACGATCGAACGAACGCAGGCCGGCTTCGACGTGCACGAGTTTCACGCCCATTTTTACCGCCACCAGGCCGCAGGCAATGGTTGAATTCACATCGCCGACCACGACGACAATATCCGGTTTGTTCGCGGCAACGATCTTTTCAAACTCGATCATGATCTTGCCGGTTTGTTCGCCGTGGCCGCCGGAACCCACGCCGAGATAAACGTCGGGCTTGGGCAAGCCGAGATCCTGAAAAAAAAGCTTGGACATCTTCTCGTCGTAATGCTGGCCGGTATGCACCAGGCTCGCTGCGATTTCGGTATGCTTGCGCATCTCATCGATAATCGGCGCGATTTTCATGAAATTCGGCCGCGCACCGACGACATTACAGATTTTCAACGGCATGAAGGCTCCTGCTAGTTCAAAATTTTTCCAACGCCGATCCGAACGGCGGCTCGTGAGTCCGTATTGGCAAAGGTGTTCGATTCGAAAAAACGAAAGTCCAAGCCCAACGTAAACTCCAGGGCTATTTTCCGTGCTTGAACATGCAAATCACCGCCACCCAAAAGCACGTGGTAGTTGGGAAAATTTAAATTTGGTCGCCAGGGCCGGCGATGATCGAATACGTAGGCATAATTCAAACTCGTGGCCAGGCGCACCGCGCCATGGAATTTATCCATGCCGATCCCATAACCAACCTGGCTGCTGAGAGCATCCGATCCGGAAAACGGCAAGCCGGCGCCAACCGATAGGCGAAGAAAAGTCCAGGGCAATTTTGTCCAGGTGTGATCCAGTTGAAAGCCATACCGTGGAATATCCGCTGAACTGACATGAATACCGAATGATTTGTAAATCATCACCGGCGTTTGTTCGGTTTTTAACCGAGGGAATTTTGCCTGCGATAAATCTACGATAAAAATGTTGCCGCGTTTGCGCAGCGCGGTGTTTTCTAGGTGTTGGGCAACAATGGCAGAGGCTAGATCGGCATCTGAGGTTCGCACAGAATCAACCACTTTTAGATAAACAACATCTCCATCGGAGGCAAACAAACAGCGATTTTGCACACGGTGCACGGTGAGCATCATGCTATCGCCTCGTTTCAAAAAAACTTCAGCCGTTTGTGCTTGCGCCCAGGCTGCGGTGACGCTTAAGAGACAACTGGCCCACCAAAATCTTGCTGGCATAATGACCCTCAGTTATGACGGCGCCGTAAGGGTTCCTTCATAATCTTCCCGGATTCATTTTTCGGGAGTTTTTCCTCGACGATAACCTGGCGCGGCACTTTGAATTCCGGCAAACGCTCACGGCAAAAAGCAATGATCTCCTCCGCCAATTCGTCGTCTTTGCCATTCACGGCTTCGGGTTTGAGTGAAATATAGGCGCAAATGGCTTCGCCGAGATATTGATCCGGCACGCCGATCACCGCGGTTTCGAGAATCTTGGCGTGTTCGAGAATAACTTCTTCAATCTCCTTCGCACTCACGCGATTGGCGCCGGACTTGATCATGTCACGCTTGCGACCGACGACATAGAAAAATCCTTCTTCATCTTTACGGCCCAAATCGCCGGTGTGAAAACCGTGCTGCGTCAGCGCGTTGCGCGTTTCTTCCGGCTGATTCCAATACCCGGACATGATGTTCGCGCCGCGCGCCACGATTTCGCCCGCTTCATCAGCGCCGGCCTCC
>SZPB01000667.1 GCA_030263535.1 Cytophagia bacterium CHB2 | reverse complement strand
CCCGACAACACGCCGCTCGAAATCGACTACTCGCGCTACTATCATAGTTCGGGCGACATTCCGGAATGGACGACGGATCGTGAACCGTGGCGTATGGCGTGGGCCGCGACTGCCGGCGGCGCCGCGCTGTTGCGTCTGCTGTGGTAGAATTTGATCGGGCGCAACCGGATTTGCAACGGAAGGCTGTGATTTTTTCTAGTGGGAATCCGGTTCACCTTAACTTTAACTCAATTGCGAGAATCAGCCATGAAGAAGAATCTCGTCGCTGTTTTGGTTATGCTTCTACCGGTGCTTGTGTACGCACAAGGCGTTGATGTGCAGCCGCGCTATACTATTGACAAACCCACGGCCGGCGTGATGCGCCGGGGCGGTTTTGATCTCGGCTTGCGTTTTTACGGCCAGAGCGGCGCACTCTTATCGTTGAATGTCGGCATTTCCGATCGTTTCATGTTCGGCGCTTCGTTCGGCGGCAATGATGCGCTCGGCCAGGAAGAACCGGATTGGAATCCCGCACCTGGCGTGCTTGTCAAGTATCAAATATTCTCAGAAAGCATCGGAATGCCGGGCATTAGCGTCGGCTTTGAGAGTCAGGGCTACGGCCCCTATTTCAAAGCGGATTCGTTGCAACGCTACCTCAACAAATCACCGGGGTTTTATGTTGTGGCCAGCAAAAGCTATGATTTTCTCGAGCGCCTCGATTTTCACGGCGGCGTCAACTTGTCATTGGAAAACCAGGACAAAGATCGCGACCCCAATTTGTTCATGGGCGCGACGCTGGCGATCAATCCTCATATAGAAATCATCGGTGAATACGACGTGGCTTTCAATACGACGCCGTCAGAGCCGCGCCGGGACGTTCACGATGGCGAAGGCATTTTGAACACCGGCATCCGCTTGAACATCAAAAAAGTCATTTATCTGGAACTGTTTTTGAAGGATATCTTCAAAAATCAAACGCAAACCAAGGATTACGTGCGTGAGTTCAAGATCACATATTTTCAATTTATTCTGTAAAGGTGAATCATGCAAAACGTTTCACGCCGGAATGCGCTGCCGCTTTTATGTTTGTTGCTGTTGACCAGCCTCGGATGTTACACGGTGATCAAACATCCGCGTGTGCATGCGGAACGCGGAGCGGAGAACGATGATTTTGCGTCTAAAGTCGCGTTCGGCGATGACTGCCAATCCTGCCACAATGCCGGCGTGAACGCATTTCACAGTATCGCCGTGCCGCCGCCGCGGCCCGCGCCCTCCTGGCGTTGGGAATATTATTACGACACGCCGTGGTGGGCTTCGTATTACGCCCCGGCAGCCGGCGGCGGGCAAGCTTCTGAAAGCGAAACGCAAAAACGCGCGTTCGATCGCCGCCGCACGGCGCAACCGGAAGAATCAACCCCGCCCGCCTTGACGCCCTCTGAGCAGCCGCCCGCGTTGCCCGCAACCGGCGCCATCTCGCGACCAAATGCGAATGATTCGGCGGCCACTGAGCCTGCACAGAAAGAGGACAGCGGCAAGCGCCGCGCAAAGCGAGGCAGCGCCAAGCCGAATAACAAAAAGGAATAAGCAAACAGGGAATACAAGCGGGCATCAACTTTAAGGATTGTCGATTAAATAACTTGCCCAAATCTCAAACCGCGAATGCACGCCAATAAGCGCGAATTTTAAAATTAGCGGATATTCGCGTTTATTGGCG
>SZPB01000666.1 GCA_030263535.1 Cytophagia bacterium CHB2 | reverse complement strand
ATTCCGGCCACGTTGGAAAAAGTGTGACCGACAACAGTGCGAGAATAGCGAAAAGAATCGGAACGCCCAGCAAATAACTGACGCCCATTGCTCCGAGAAAATAACCCTGTTCGCGTTCGAATCTCAAATGGCAGGCCGGGCAGGTGTCATTCATTTTGAATGCGGTACGATAAATTTTTCCCCGCAGGCAGCGCGGGCAAAGGCCATATAACACTGCGTGCCAGCGGCTGGGAGAGATTTTTATTTCTGGTCTATCCCGCATGTCTCGCATTCTCACGAATAATTGTCACAACCGCGAATGGGGCGCAAATAAACGCAAACTAAAAGCCCTCGTGTGCACTCGTGTTGACCAGCGCACCGTTATCTTAATTTGAACTTATGCAGAAAAGTCCTCACTCCACCAACAATATCTGCACATCCATCACATTCGTGCCGGTGGGGCCGGTGATGAAGTGGTCGCCGAGCTGTTGAAAAAACGCGTAGCTATCATTGTCGCGCAGATAGCTCGAAAAGAAACGCATGCCGTGCGTGCGGGCGCGCGCAATGGTCCAGCCGTCCGCGAAGGCGCCGGCTGCGTCCGTCGGGCCGTCGATGCCGTCAGTGCCGGCAGAGAGAAAGACGCAATTCGGCAGGCCGTCAATGTCGAGCGCAACGGACAATGCCATTTCTTGATTGCGGCCGCCCTTGCCGCCGGGATTGCGCAGCGTCACTGTGGTTTCACCGCCGGCAAGCACGCACGCCGGCGACTCAATCGGCCGGCCGCAATCCGCCAGGTTGTGCAGCAGCGCGGCATAAAACCGCCCAATGTCGCGCGCTTCGCCTTGCACGCGATTGGTGAGAATCATGGTGTTGTAGCCCAGGCTGAGCGCGTGCATTTCACAAGCCAATAACGCATCGGAATTGCAGCCGACGACATGGGTGTAATTCTTCGCAAACATCGGGTCATTGGGCTTGGGCGTTTCCGGCGCATGTCCGCGACAGCCGGCGGTGATATAGTCGCGCACGCCGTGCGGCAACTTGGGCCAAACGCCGTAGAGCGTAAGCACGCGCTCGGCGTCGGAAAATTTTGAGGGATCGGGCACGGTCGGGCCCGAGGCAATGATATCCACCGGATCGCCGATAACATCGGAAAGGATCAGTGTCACGAGAGTTGCGGGATAGATGGCGCGCGCAAGCTGGCCGCCCTTGATCAACGAAAGATGCTTGCGCACGGTGTTCATTTCGTGAATGGTGACGCCGTGGCCGAGCAGCAGCTCCGTCACGCGCTGCTCGTCGGCAAGCGTGATGTCGCCCGCGGGCAGGGGCAGCAACGCCGAGCCGCCGCCGGAAATCAGACAGATGACGAGATCGTTCATCTGCGCGCTTTCCGCGAGTTGCAGCATTTGGCGCGCGGCGTGCTCTCCACGAGCATCCGGAACCGGGTGGCCGGCTTCCAGAACCTGGCATTGTTTCAACCGATGGCGATCGCCGTCTTTGGTCACGATCAAGCCTTGCGTTAGGCGGTCGCTCAAGCGGGTTTCAACGGCCGCGGCCATGGCAATCGCAGCCTTGCCGGCGCCCAGCACAAACACGCGGCGAAACTGGCTCAGATCAAAACTTTCTTGTGCAACGCTCAAGGTGTTGCCCTCCCGCTGCAACGCGCGCAACACGGCTTTTTCCGGATCCACCGCGCTCAATCCGGCGAGAAAAATCTC
>SZPB01000665.1 GCA_030263535.1 Cytophagia bacterium CHB2 | reverse complement strand
GCCAAAGTCGCCAAGCCTTTTTGGCTGGCGAGGTTGCGCTTGATCAGGGCAAACTCGGCTTTGGAAAAATTCGGGCCGATGCAGAGCTTGCCTTCGACGTAGATTTTTTTCATGGCGTATCCTTTATTATTTTAGCGAATGCTTAAATACTTCAACAGCAACACGAAATTAAAAATTCCCGGCCGCGCCGGGCTTGATGAAATTTTGCAAAGAGGCAATCGAATGAAACCCACGCTGATCTTTGTCTACAATGCCGACAGCGGTCTCTTCAACACCTTGACCGACATCGCCCACAAAATTTTTTCTCCGCAAACGTATGCCTGCAACCTGTGCGGCCTCACTTATTCGCATTTCGGCATGAAACAAGAGTGGAAAGATTTTCTCGGCAGCCTCGATCTGCGGCTGGAGTTTTTGCACCGCGACGAGTTTCAGGCGCGCTATGAAATGGAAGGCGTATCGCTGCCGGCGGTTTTCAAGAAGGTGGGGAATGATTTACAACTGTTGCTCGAGGCCGAGGCCATCGATTCGTGCAAACATAGCGATGACCTAAAACAGCTTGTCACCAAGAAACTGTCTTGCGGGTAAGAACTTCGTCGCCGGACGTTGCTTTCACTTCTCGCGTCCGGCATCCTCTGCAACTTCTTTTAACCCTTCACAGACTGCTTCAAACATTCGCGCCAGCCGCGGCCGCACCATTTTGTCCAGCAAGCAGCCAATGACCGGATAAGGTCTGTAGGAAAAAATGAAATTCAAGTTCGTGCCGTTCGGCTCGCGCTTTAAATGATAAGTGCCCGAGCTTTGCAAGATCGGCGCGGCAAGCTTCATGCGATTGGTCACGAGCACTTCATTTTTCTTTTCCATTACGCGATCAAGCGTAATCTCCGCGGTTGCAGCATCGAAAAAGCAGGTGTGCGAGAGTCCGATCCGCGCGGGCGCCGTTGCGTCGTATTCGACTTTCACCAAACCGGGATTCCACCGCGGCATCTTTTCAAAATCGAAGAGCAAACCATAGACGTTTTCCAGCGGTGCGGCGATTTGCTTGGTGATGACGAGCGGGTTGGGAAATTGGAGGCAATGCAGCGGCTCCGGCACTTGCGAAACCTGGGGTTGCAGATGCGAAAGCGTCTGAACGTACACGCGCAACTCGCCCAAATGCGCGTAAGTTTCGTGATGCGCTTGCATCTGCGCTGGTGCACTCCTCTCGCCGGCGGCTTGCAGCAGCGTCTGCGTCACGAGCAGATATTCCGAGCTGGAAACGGTATTTTTCAAAAGCCGGTGGGCCACAATCACGTCTTTGCCGATGAGCTTGCGACGGTCTTTGATCTTGACCAAGGACATTTCGCCGTGGTGCGCGATGACTTTCAACGTCAGCGCGCCCACGTTTTGGCAAGCGCCGCATTTGCACAAAGTGTCGCGCTTGATTTGCCGAAGATACTGGTGAAACTTCAGATAAAAATTTTCGGCTTGCTCGGACAACGCTCTCAAGGTAGGCGGCGAGCCCATGCGATAGAACAAGACGGCGTCCCCTTCGATCTCATTGACTTCGAAGTTTAGACGATTGGCGTCGATGATGATTTCCAGCAACTCGGCGATGATGTGCCGGCTGTGAGAAACTTCAACTCCCGCAACGAACTCGGTAAAGCCGCTGATGTCAGGGATGAGCAAAGTTCCCACGTTCTCGCTTGCAGCCATCT
>SZPB01000664.1 GCA_030263535.1 Cytophagia bacterium CHB2 | reverse complement strand
GATCTTGTGAAAATTCGTTCTTGGCCGCATGCTTCACAAGATTCCATCTGAATGACAGATAAAATAGTCATAAAAATTAAGGTAACAGTGCACGAGATTCGTGTTGTAAGATAGTTGTTCAGATTTGATTTCATAGGATTGCTTTACCTCGAGCTTCAACTAGCTTCGTGAAGCGATTAGCGGGAGATAACGGAATCAGATCGAGGGGTCTGCACAGAATTTCCTCAAGTTTCGCACCCAATTCATAGAGCTTCCAGCCCGTCACTCCGTCGCAAGCCAGGTCGATATCCCGCGCTTGCTCCGGCCTTTCGAGTGCGCTGCCAAAAAGAATCAAACGCGTCGCGCCATATGCTTTCGCGAGATCGATGATCTTATTGATGTCGGATTGGCTGAGTCCCATAAATAAACCTAATGTGGCCTTTGGATTCAAGATTTTGATCGGCTCGTAACGAAAACAAGATAGCAAGGGCACTTTTGTGATGCAACGGCTTTGTAAACTCAAGCATGTACAATCCGCAATCTGAAATCCCCAATCCGGAATCAACAACTATCCCGTGCTTTGCATGGCAGCGGCAATGCCGTTGATGCTCAAAAACAACGCGTGCCTCAACGGCTCGCGTTCTGCGATGTCCGGTTGCCGCCATCGTTGCAGCAATTCTGTTTGTAAGAGATTGAGCACATCCGTGTAGGGATTGCGCAGCTCGATGGATTTTTTGAGCACAGGCGCGTTGTCCAAAATCTCCGCCTGCCCGGTAATGGCGCAAATCGCTTGTGTCGCGCGCTGAAAGTCATCAACAATGATTTGGTGGAAGGATTCGCGGCGCGCTTGCGCATAAAAACCGGCGATGGCCAAATGCGCGCGTTTCATTTCAAGCTGGGCATTATCCAAAACCGTGCGAAAGAACAGCCATTCTCGATAAAGCTGCTGCAATTTTTGCAGAGCCTCGGCGCGAGTCGCGAGCAATTCTGACAAGGCCGCGCCGATGCCGAACCATCCCGGCACGTTGTAGCGCGTTTGCGTCCAGGCGAATACCCAGGGAATCGCGCGCAGGCCGTCGAAATCAACTTCATGCGCCGCTTTCCGCGAAACCGGCCGCGAGGCAATTGGCAAACGGCTGATGTGCTCGATGGGCGTGACGCTGATGTACCATTGCCAAAACTCCGGATGTCGGATGAGACTCTGATACGAACGCATCGCCTGTTGCGCGATTTCGTTCATCAACTCGTGACTCTCCGAAGTTGAGCTGGCGGCGGCCGGCGTTGGGGGCGCATGCCGCGCTTGCGCCGTCAGCATCGCATGCACGATTTGTTCGAGATGGCGGTGCGCCAATGCCGGCGAAGAGTAACGAAACGTAATCACCTCGCCTTGTTCGGTGAAGCGAATGCGGCTATTGTGGCTGCCGGCCGGCATAGCGAGAATCGCTTGATTCGCGCGCCCGCCGCCCCGGCCCACCGTGCCGCCGCGGCCGTGGAACAAACGAAAATCTATTTGATGGCGGCGGCAAACCTCGGCTGCGGCTTGTTGCGCTTGATACAGCGCCCAGTTGGCCATCCAGTAGCCGCCGTCTTTGTTGCTGTCCGAATAACCCAGCATGATTTCTTGAAAATCGTGACGGGCGCGCAGATGCAAGCGATAAATCGGATCCATGAAAGCGGCCGCCATCAAATCGGTGATGCGGTTCAAGTCATCGATGGTTTCAAAC
>SZPB01000663.1 GCA_030263535.1 Cytophagia bacterium CHB2 | reverse complement strand
AGATTTGTCGCTTGAGTCGCCAGACGCGCCGCTGCCGGAGGCGGTCGCTTCGGGCAAGGAGCCCTTTATTGTTTTAGGGTCAATTGCCGGCGGTTAAGCCTGGCTATTCGGACGTTGATCAATCCCGCCGCAATGTTCCTGCAATTCTCCCGAACGGCTCGTCCGTGGGAGTAAAAATTTCGTTGCGATTCTCCATGCCGAAGCGCTCAAGATCAAACAAGAGATAATGTTTGTTCGGCATGACCAGATGAATTTCTTCGACCTCCGGACATTTTTCCAAAACCGCCCCGCCCATGGCATAAAGCGTGTGTTGCACCGACAGGCTGTGGTGCTGCGCAAACGCTTCCAGCAGAACTTGACGCACGGTTTGCCGGCTCATTGCGAAGTCAAGGGTGTGTTGATGATAAAGCCACTCCGCTTGCAGATCCGTGGCGAATATGCGATCATCCGCGTCCTGCAACGTGGTGAAACGATCGTGTAAAAAATTTGAAAAACCCGAGTCCGTGGTTTTTAGAATAACCATATGCTTCAGCCCGGATTTGACGGTGATGCGTTTGCGATCGTTCGTGATTGCGCTTGTCCATATTTCATGTCCCGCTTTCATGAACGCGTGCGGATGCGGCATGGGATTTTTCTTTTCCGAAGCTATGGCAAGGCGTTGCCACAACGTCTCATGCAGTTCGATGGCTGCGCCGGCCACCTGCGGATTGTGATCGAGAAAATGCTGCGCCAGCGTCAGCCCGAACTCTTCGATGGCTTTCAACGGATGATTTTTGGCCAGCGCATACACGGTATTTTTCATCGTATCGGTCGGCAAAACCGGCGTATTGTCGCCTTCTTTATAAACCTTTTCAAACGCGCCGGTGAGCTGCATGTTGACCGAGACTTCTTTGAAATCATGATAATCGGCATGGCGTGTGATTTTCGCCACGCGTACGGACGATTTGCCGTAGCTGTTTTGTGATAACGTCACAGACATTTTTCCTCCTTACCGAAAAGGATTTAACCACGACTGGAACATCTGCCAAAGGTTGGTTCTCGCCAAAAGGTCGAAGTTCAAGGGGTTTTATCGAGCGTGTATTCAAACGCATAGAAATGTTTGCCCTCGACGATATTGATCGTCATCTTGCCGGCAAGGCCGGCTAACTGATCGGTGCCGGAGTCCGGCACTACGGTAATAGTCAACTCCGGCGCGCCGCGTTTCATGATACCGCTGTGTTGGAGCACGAAAGAGCCGGTGCGGCCGCGCAAGGCGCCGCTGACTTTTTCGATGGCGACGTAGCCCGCCGAGCCTTTCACCGCCGTCATGGCAGAGAGCATCTGGCCCTTGCTGGTCGCGGCAAGATCGCCATGAAATTGTTTATCAATCAACATCCTGCCGAGGTTGGCATCCTCTGCCTGCTCATTCGTTTGCGGCGTGAGTTTCACATCAAATGTTCCGCTAGCATGGTGCGTCATGGTGGAATCCTTCGAGGTTGTGCTTGAGATTGCCGGGGATGGTTGTGCGAGGGCAACGGCGCCGAGGACAAGCAAGGCGCAAGAAACAGCAAAAGCAACAGCAAAAGCAACAGCAAACGATCGGTTTCTCATGGAGGAACTCCATTTAAATCGTTTTTTATTTGGATTGTAGTCCCCGCCCCTTGTGGGCGGCTGTTGAAGCCATGAAATTCGCGGTTGCAACAATGCCCCACGAGGGGGCAGGACTACGAATCCTGCACACGCATCTGAAAAACGCTGTAAATCGTATAAGAGCATGGTTTGTTAAGTATCTTTTTAGAGTATGATCCGGTTCTTGACGCAAGCACGCCCGCTGGAACCTCATGCAAATTAAAAGTGATTTTGACGGCATGAGGGAGGAGGCAAAGAGTTTCAGGTTCATTGGCACGGCGCTTCAAGCTGGCAAATCTCGCAGCCGCCGTTCAAGAAATCGTCGCTCGGGTTCTTGCTGTGCGAGGCTCAGGGCGCGTTCGTAAGAAGTTCGCGCCTCAGTTGTTCTTCCCAATCTGCGGCAAAGTTCGGCTTTGGCCGAATGTGCCAGATGATAATCGCCGGGATCGCCGCGCGCAAAGAGGTTATCGATGAGCATGAGTCCTGCGGATGGGCCGTCGCGCATCGCAATGGCCGCGGCGCGATTCAACTCAATCACGGGTGAGGGCAGTGCCTGCAACAGCACGTCATACAATCTGACGATTTGATCCCAATCCGTTGCCGCGGCCGTCGGCGCTTCGGCATGCACGGCCGTGATTGCCGCTTGCAGTGTGTAAGGGCCGACTTCGGCGAACGCCGTCGAACCGAGCCGGCGCGCTTTGATTGCCTGTTGCACCAGTGCCAATCCCTCCGCAATATGATCGCGGTTCCACAGTGAGCGATCTTGATCCTCCAGCAAGATCAAATCACCTTCCGGCGAGGCGCGCGCCGGCCGCCGCGATTCATGCAACAACATCAGCGCCAAAAGCCCCATGACTTCGGATTCCGGCAGCAAATCGACGAGCAGCCGGCCCAGGCGGATCGCTTCGCCTGAGAGATCCGGCCGCGTCAACGTCTCGCCCGAGGAGGCGGAGTAACCTTCATTGAACACCAGATAAATCACATGCAGCACCGTCTCGAGCCGATCCGGCAAATCTTCCCGCGAGGGGATTTGATAAGGAATGCGTGCATCGCGGATTTTTGCTTTGGCGCGCACGATGCGCTGCGCCAATGTCGAGGGCGTTGTCAGGAAAGCGTGTGCAATCGCTTCGGTGGTAAGGCCGCAAACTTCGCGCAGCGTTAATGCCATGCGCGCCTCCGACGAAAGCGCGGGGTGGCAGCAGGTGAAGATCAGTCGCAATTGATCATCTTTGACGCCTTCTTCGTCCCACTCATCGCGCTCACCGT
>SZPB01000662.1 GCA_030263535.1 Cytophagia bacterium CHB2 | reverse complement strand
GCTCCAGCGGAACATGCGGCCGGATTTTTTCAAGCGACAAAATCTCCGCGCCGAGTTCTTGCAGTACATTTTCTTTCGGCGAGACGACCTGCCAATCACGAAAATCCGCGGCATAAAAAGGATCTTCCAAACCGCCATACAACGGCTCCTGCCTGCCCGAAGGAGTTTTGTGAATCGGCATGATGCCGAACGATTTCGAGCCGCGCGCAGTGACCTCGGCAAGATTAAAGAAGCGGCACATCATCTGAAACGAATGGCAAATGGCAAACACATACTTCTTCGCATGCGCCTGGCTGGCGCGCTGATTGTGGCGCCACAGCGCCTCCCACCATTTAAAATAAAGCCGTTCCCACACTTTGCCGGCGCCGTCAAACGGGCTGCCCGGCCCGCCGCTCGAAATGTAAATGTCATAATCAAGATCACAGATTTCGTCTTTATAACGGGTTTCAAAAACATTGAACGCCACGGACTGCTTGCCGTATTTACCATCACTTTCCGTAATGATTTCTTTAATGCAGCGCATGCCCTCGTTCGGCAGGTTGTCATATAAATCAATAACTGCAACTTTAATGGGGTAATCGGAAGCTGTCATCACACGATCCTATTTAAATCATTGTTCAAGAATTGCCTGCATTCGTCACATCTTTTCCCGCACTTGAAAACATCTTCCCGATAAACGAACCGCGATGCTTTTTTGAGGTTTTCACGCACAGCAAAACAATCAGGCGCCGCATACTCGCGCCTGACGCATAAACACGAAGCAAAATAAAAAAAAATCATCGCAAGCGCAAGTTGCGTGTTGTGCGAATTCGCGTTGATACGTGATCATTCGCGGTTCAAATAGAAAAGTCATTCGGACGAATCTTCTGAGGTACGCAGCAATTTGCGCGCAACTTCACAAGCTCCCTGGGTGACATTCAAACGGAAAAGCAATCCGCGCAGGCACAACCCGGGCCTGGCGTGGAATCTAGCGCAATAAAACCACGGCCACACCGTGACCTGGAATCCGGTTCAATTCATCGTTCCACTTCGTTCTTGCTCATGATTCGGGAAATCGTATATTTAATCGACGCCAATGATCATGTCCGGTTGTTATGATCTCATTTTGGCAAAGCGCGATTTGGCTGAATGTGATTTAATTCTCCTTCAGGAGCGACGATCATGTCCCCCCTCCCCAACCTCGAAAGCGAACTGCGGCGTAAAATCAAAGGTGACATTCTTTTTGATGACGTGGCGCGCTATCTCTACAGCACCGATGCCAGTTTATACCAAATTCAACCTGTCGGCGTGGTAATACCGCGCGACAAAGACGATGTGATTCAGGCGATGCGCACCGCCGCAAAATACGGCGTTGCGATTTTGCCGCGCGGCGGCGGCACGAGCCTGGCCGGTCAAACGGTCGGCCACGCCCTGGTCATCGATTGTTCCAAATATATGACGGCGCTGCTCGAAGTCAACGCCCAGGAACGCTGGGTGCGCGTTGAGCCCGGCATCGTGCGCGACGAGCTGAATCGCAAAATCAAGGCGACCGGCTTGCATTTCACCCCGGACGTTGCCACCTCCAGCCGTGCGGCAGTCGGCGGCATGATTGCCAACAATTCCGCGGGCACACATTCAATTGTTTACGGCAAGACGGTTGATCAAGTCATCTCGTTGCGCGCGCTGCTCGCCGACGGCGAGGAAGTCGAATTCCGCGAATTGACGCCGGAAGAAT
>SZPB01000661.1 GCA_030263535.1 Cytophagia bacterium CHB2 | reverse complement strand
CTCCACCGAGAAATCCTCTCTCATCGCGCAAGCGATTGCCGAACTGCCGGATCATTACCGCGAGGCCATCATTCTGCGGCACACCGAGGAAAAATCCTACGAAGAAATTGCCGAGCTCACCCATGTTCCGCTGGGCACGGTGAAAGCGCGCATCTTCCGCGCCCGCGAAATGCTCAAACACAAGCTCAAGGGCAGGCTGTTAGTCTAAAACACTTGCCACAAATGAGCACCGGCGCCGTTCAGATTTGTTCCTCCAACACCAAGCCGTCGCCCAGCAACACCCCGTGCCGCAATCCGCGATGACTCACGATGATCTCATCGAAATCGTAGAGATCCATGAACGTTTCAAGAATCAATCCGCCGGCCAGAATGACATCGGCGCGCGCCGGTGGCAACCCCGGCAACCTCTTGCGTTCCGCCAGCGTCAACGCCGCCAATTCCGCCGCCAGGCTGCGCAACGTTTTCTTAGTCAACAAAAAGCGGTCGATTGAGGCGGGATCATAATCTCTCATTTTTTGCGCCATGGCGGCCAGCGTCGTGATCGTGCCGGCCGTACCAACCAGACTGCGCACTTTGTAAAAATCCTGCCCGGCCCAGGTTTGCCGCATCATCTCTTCCGCTTGCCGGCGCACGGCAGCCGTTTCCTCCACTGCAGGAGGATCGCTCGACAAAAACCGTTCGGTGAGCCGAACCGAGCCGATATCGATGCTTTGCACAAGTTCAAGCTCGTCAAGCGTGCCGATCACCACTTCCGTGCTGCCGCCGCCGATGTCAATAATGGCCACCGGCTCGGCCAGATCTTGCTTGTTCGATAATGCGCCAAGATATGTCAAGCGCGCTTCGGTTTCGCCGGAGATGACGTGAATGGCAACACCGGTTTCGTGTTGCGCGCGTTGCAAGAACTCCTGCCGGTTTGCCGCTTGCCGCAAGGCGCTGGTTCCCACCGCCACAATTTTCTCACATTGATGCTGGGCTGCGAGCCGGCTGTACTCTTGCAAGCATTCCAAGCCGCGCTGCATGGCCTCTGCGTTCAGATTGCCCGCACGATCGACGCCCTTGCCGAGGCGAACGATGGTTTCCCGCTCATCAATCGGTATGATTTGCCCATCTTTGATCTCGGCAATCAGCAGCAAAAATGTATTCGTGCCGAGATCGAAGCTCGCCAACCTCGCAGCCCGCTCCACGTTGTCCGTTGGCATAATGATGATCCCTTATATTATAAACCAAAACCGTTGTGACTCGCTCATGCAAAAAAAACCGCAACTATCGTTCAGGGCGGCGCAAAATCAATCCTGCCGCTTGGATCGATTTGAAACTGTTTTGACTTCACAAACATGACATGCGCGCCGAAACCGGTAAGGTCCACAACGGTATCGAACACGCGTGAGCGCAACCCGCTTACTGGCGGCGGCGGCGGACCAGTATCCGTGGAATCTTGCGATCGCATGCCCTTCACCTCGCCCGAGAGCCAGCCGCGAATTTCCTGCAACGATTCGCGCGACACCGGTTCGAGCACGATTTCAATCACGATATAGTAGCGCGCCTTTGCACTCAGTTGGCTGGAATCTGCCACAACCAGCCGGCGGTGCCGTTCCCAACTGCTGCGCACGAAATCCAATGACTTGGTCAAGCGCCGTTCGCCGGCGCTTTGCACAAAAAACTTGCTTTCCCACGGCTCGAACGTCGATTTGACTTGAAACTCGCGTTCTGCGGTGAG
>SZPB01000660.1 GCA_030263535.1 Cytophagia bacterium CHB2 | reverse complement strand
GCGCCAGTTCTGCGCCGTCATCGGTATACAGAGAACGCATGAGCGGAGGGTAACCCAGGTGGAAGATGCGAGCGCCGGCAATCACTTCCCAATTCAGCATGGCGCTCGTGAAATAATCATTACAGCCGGTATGGTGCAGAAATATGCGATCGACTCCCGGCGGCGCGAGCACGATGGAATAGGAACTGCCGTGCTCCGCATCGCGGGCGATGCCATCGATGTTTCCCCACGCCTTCATTTTGTCGATGATGATTTGCCCAAAAGCGTCGTCGCCGACTTTGGTCATGAACGCAACACGGCACCCCAATTTGCTCAATGCAATACCGCTGTTGGAAACCGAGCCGCCCGTGCTCAGAACAACATTGCCGACGTGCACCAGCTTGCCGGGCTGCAATAGTTTGTGAAAGTTATGCGCGCCGCTTGTATCAAAAGGCGGAATGATGTCAAAACAAATGTGGCCCGCAGCGATGACGTCAAACGCAGACATGTATGTTCCTTCGCAAAGATGTGAAAGGAGTGTGGGCTTCCCAGTCCCCACGGCATCGCGGACAGGAATGTCCACCCTCCCTTACTTTGGCCCGAAGATCAGTGCGCCGATCGTGCCCACATCCCACCAGGATTGATTCTGATTGAATCCCGCCCAGATGTGTTGATTCTTGCGATAATTCAAACCGTCGTTGTCATTGATCGCCACGTCGAAACCGATTTTGCTGCCGGGCTCGGCTTTCACGTTTTTCAAACTGGCGAGCGGATAGCGGCAAATCATATTGTAGCCTTTATCCGTGCGTGTGAAATACGTTTCAGCATTCGGCACCAAATTCGGTTTGGGCAGCAGCGGTCCGCCGGCGCCACCGCCCTGCCACTGCTTCGCTCCGAAATCCGTGGCGCGATATTCAGCCAATGAAAGATGGCGAAAGCAACCGGGCGTGGGCGGATCGTGCCCCTGCTCGGAATTCGTTCGGGTGTCCAAAATGACTTCCATACAATCCGTATCCCACGGATAACTCATCACCGGAAAATCCCAATGTGAAATCAACACGTCGTCCGTGACTTCCGCGCCGACGTAGAGATAATCTTGATCATACATGGCATATATTTTTGCCGACAAATCCTCAACCCCGTTCCACGGTTGATTACCCATGAGCAAACGGCAAATCTGATTGGTTTTGTCAATGGTCATGGGATTTGCGCGATTCCAATTTTCCCAACTGCCGTCCAATGACGGCGGCGTTGCGGCGAAATGCGCCATGCCGGCGTAGAAATCGCGCACAATTTCGGCTTGGAAATTTCCGCTCGTCAAGCGCAACCGTACGGGATAGAGTTGTTCTTTGGCATTGTATCCCGCGAGTTTTAACGGGACCGGCAGCTTGCGCGTGGTTTGCGGTTCCAATTTAACGGCGCTGGCAGGCGGAGCAGCAATTTGCCAGGCGGGATCTGCCGTAAGCTGTGGCACAACTTCCAGTTCTTGCGCCGTGTGATTGGTCAACGTGATCAACAGTGTATCTTTCGCAGCGTTGGGCAGCATCAAATCTGCCGTCACCGGCGCCTTGATGCGCAGGGTGTGCTGCAATTCTTCCTTCCCAAAACTGACCAGCGCGGTATAAGCAACGGCCGGCGCATTGTTCGGAACAGTAATCGGCACTTCGAACGTTTCCTCGCGGCCCGCAGGAATGGTTTTCGTTTCCGACAGCACGCCGTGCAGCCAGCCGACCAGACGGCGATGCGGCGTTGGAAACGTTTGCCGTTGAATTGGGCCTTTGT
>SZPB01000659.1 GCA_030263535.1 Cytophagia bacterium CHB2 | reverse complement strand
TTTAGCGTACTATTTTGTGGCCCAATGGGTGCAGCAAACGTTTCTTTCCACGGAGAATTTGTACAAGGTACGTTTTGTCAATAATCACGTCGGCTGGGTGTTGGGCGGAAGCGGCGTTTTCAAGACCACGGATGGTGGCAATTCCTGGACGAGGCAAGACTCCACTTTAGGATACGGCGATGCGCTGTTTGCTTTGAACCAGGATGTGGCATTCTATTCGAGCTCTGGAACGTTTGCGCAACCGTCCCCACCTTGGCTGCGCCGCACGATTGACGGCGGTATTTCCTGGCAAACGGCAGACAACAGCTATTTCCGTTACTCGGATTTTGCTTTTGTAAATGACAGCACCGGCTATGCGGTGGCGTCGAATCAGGATTTTTCCTCCGGCATTCTGAAAACAGTAAACCGCGGCAAAACGTGGCAAACGATCGCTACGCGATTTTCAGAGATCAAATATGAGCTTATTGCAATCACATTTGTGGATACGGCGCGCGGCTGGGCGCTCTCTTATGACGCCTTTGTGTACCACACCGATGATGGCGGAGCAACCTGGGCGCTGCAGGATTCACTTCGTCCGCGCCCCTTTCTTTTGCCCACACGCGATATTGTCTTCACGACGCCTGACAGTGGCTGGATTGTGGGAGGCCTTGCGGGCAACATGCTGATTGCCAGAACAGTTGATGGCGGCAACAAATGGGATGCGACAGTACAAGCGGGATGCAGCTTGCGCGAAGTCTCTTTTATGGATTCACAAACAGGCTGGAATGCCGGAGCCGTGCTCGGGCCGCCTTTCATTCTTCGCACACAAGACAGCGGCAACAATTGGCAAACACAAACCCTTCAACCTGCAACTTTTTCAGGCATTGAATCCTTGTTCATGATAAATGAAAAATTGGGCTGGGCTGTCGGTGGTACGCCGGGAAGAGTCTACAAATTCGATCATGCCACTTCTGTCGAAACGTGGCCATTGGCTTTGACCGCGCCGCCGGAAGCATTCTATTTAGCGCCCAATTATCCCAATCCCTTCAATGCCGGGACGCGCATTGCCTACAGCATTCCACACGAGGCGCCGGTAAAAGTAGCGATTTATGATCTTTCCGGACGTGAAGTGGCGGTGCTGGAAGACGCGCAGAGGCCGGCAGGATTTTATGAAGTGGCTTGGGAGGGCCGCGACCATGCCGGGCGCGAGGTTCCCAGCGGCGTTTATATTTACAAGCTGCGTGCGAATTTCCAGAATCTGAGCCGCAAGCTTTTGCTCCTGCGTTAAGCCGCGCCGGTTGACAAACAAAATGACAGTTTTGCCTAGCTTGACGGTAGCGGAATCATTTTTTCGAAAGAAGGGCAGAGGCCCCCCGAGGCATGAATCATTGGAAGGCGCGAGCAGGCCGGAAATCATCGCAGAAAGAAATTTTCTATTCCTACCTCAAAACTTTTTGAATGCGATATTGCTCATTGTTTTGCTTCTTTGTATCTTCCCGCCATCACTTCAAGAAGCCGTGCTTCAAATAATGGCGCTCAAAATCGGCTGCTGTTCCATTGCGGCAACTTTGCCAATTGCAGCAGAATGGCGACCCGGAGCGCCGCGACACCTCAGGCTTCAGTCGATACAAAAATCTTTTGTTCGTGACAAATCATTTGTTGAAAATCATTTCATCCTGGGAGATAGCTTCATGCTTTTTCGCATGCTTTATGACGACAAACTCGCGCAGGCATCTTACCTGATTGGCTGCCAGCGCACGGGTGAAGCTTTGATAATTGATCC
>SZPB01000658.1 GCA_030263535.1 Cytophagia bacterium CHB2 | reverse complement strand
ATTTGGACGCTGTTGCCGTTCTCCCTGCTGGGCGCGCTTCTGCCGGGGCATCCGTGCGATGTGTTTTATAATTTCGGCATGCGCTTTTTGCTCGGTAAACGCGCCCTGCCCAGGTTTCATTTCGCCCGGTGGCTTTGTTGTATGGTCGCGTCAGCCTGGGCGGGCATAGTGGGCTGGGCATTTTATAGCGGCGCGGCCTTGCTCGGGTATATTCTCGGCGGCTTATTTATCTGCGCCGCAGTGATTCCGGTGCTGACGGATTTTTGCATTCCCTCATACCTTTATGGATTGATGTTTGGCAAACCGGCAACTTGCACAACAGTGACAATGGTGCAGGATTGATATAAATGACTTCGGTTAAATTTTGAAAGAGACTTATGGAAGACATGCAGCGAATCAAAATCGCTTTTGAGCGGAATGAAAAAGCTTTACAACTGCGGCCCACGCTCGGCAAGAAAACCGCGATTACCAAAGTTCGTGTGCGCGACGGGTTATTGTGTGAAATTGCCGAAGGCGCCTGGAAAATTGTCACCGACATGGGCGAAAATCGCGGCGGCACGAATGCCGGCCCCAATCCGGGAATTCTTGGCCGCGGCGCCTTGGGCAGTTGCCTTGCCATGGGGTATATGATGTGGGCAGCCAAACTCGGCGTGACGATCACAAATCTCGAAGTCGAGATTCAGGCTGACATGGATGTACGCGGTGAGTACGCCCTGGCGGAGGTGCCGGCGGGTTATCTGGAAGTACGTTGCCTGGTGAATGTGGAAAGTCCGGCTCCGCGAGAAGAGGTTTTGCGCGTGTTGGATGTTGCGGATGAACACAGCTCTTATCTCGACATATTTCGCCGGCCACAACAGATGCGCAGAGAAGTTCGCTTCATCGCAAGTGAAGCGCAATAGCGTTTAATCCCGGAAAAATCGTTGGCACGAAATGTTCGTCCGCGAATTCGGTATGCAAAAATTTTTGTTCGAGAGTTAAAAAAAACACTGAACCTCACAAAGCAATCTTATGGAACCCAAACTGCAACGGCGGATTCAGCGTTATGGCTGGGACAAAGCCGCCGATTTTTATGAACAGTATTGGCAACAACAATTGCAACCGGCGCAAACCAGGCTGTTGGAGATGGCCGGCTTGCAGCGCGGCGAGGCTGTGCTCGAGGTTGCTTGCGGCACGGGTTTAATCACCTTTCCGGCGGCCGCGCAGGTTGGCGCAGAGGGCAAAGTTGTCGCCACAGATATCTCAGAACAAATGGTGGAATTGGGCCGCGCCCGCGCCGTCGAGCGAGGGTTTTCTCATATTTCCTGGCTGCGCCGCGATGCGGAGGATTTGCAGCTTCCTGAAACCGGATTTGATGCAGCGCTGTGCGGCCTCGGCATGATGTATTTCCCGGATCCTCTGCAGGCGCTCAGAGAAATGAAATCCGCATTGAAATCCGGCGGGCGTGCGGTGGCTGCGGTATGGGGCAAGCGCGCGCATTGCGGCTGGGCAGAGATTTTCCCCATCGTTGATGCGCGTGTGCAAAGCGAAGTATGCCCGTTGTTTTTTCAATTGGGAACGGGCGATTTGCTCAAACAAACATTCCTCGCCGCCGGTTTTGAAGAAGTCGTTTTAGAAAGGATTGCCACGCTTTTGCATTATGACTCTTCCGAAGACGCCTGCGGTGCTGCGTTCATCGGCGGGCCGGTTGCATTGGCGCATGCGCGCTTTGACGAACGCACGCGCCAGGAAGCTTATGCCGAGTATTTGGATTCGATTGCAGGATATCGCAAC
>SZPB01000657.1 GCA_030263535.1 Cytophagia bacterium CHB2 | reverse complement strand
CCAATTGTGATCATGATTGTTATCATTTGCTGAAACATGTGTTGCAGCAGGAGACGCGTTTTATCTGGCACAAAGAACGCGACCTTTCCAATCTCGACGCGGTTGTGTTGCCGGGCGGCTTTTCGTACGGCGATTATCTGCGCACCGGCGCGATTGCGCGATTCTCGCCGGTTATGGCGGAAGTGATGCGATATGCCAACGCCGGCGGCGCAGTCATCGGCATTTGCAACGGCTTTCAAATTCTTTGTGAAGCCGGCCTGTTGCCCGGCGTGCTGTTGCGCAATGCGCATTTGCGCTTTGTTTCAAAGCAAGTTTATATTCGCACGGAAAACCCGGACACACGCTTCACACACGCCGCGGCCAAGGCCGTTCTGAAGATGCCGGTGGCGCACGGCGATGGCAATTATTTCGCGGATGCGGATACGTTGCAACAGTTAAACGAGCGCCGGCAAATTCTCTTTCGCTATTGCACGGCAGAGGGCGACATCACGCCGGAAGCGAATCCCAACGGCGCGCTGGAGAACATTGCGGGTATCATGAACGCGGCCGGCAATGTTATGGGCTTGATGCCGCATCCGGAACGCGCCGCCGAGGCGCTGCTGGGCTCGAGCGACGGGGCGGAAATTTTTAAAGCGATAATTGGTCAAACCTGAGAAGGAATACCCGTGCCTACACGACGAAAAATCGGTTTCATCATTTTCATGGTTTTGCTCGGCGGGGCCATTGGATCGTTGCTGGGAAAGTTGATCGGCTTGTTGATGCCGGACGGCGTCGCCAAAGATTTTTTTATCGAAAAGGGCACCTGGGCGTTAGGCCCGGTCACGCTGGATGCGGCGGTTTTGAAATTGACGTTGGGCCTGAGTTTTGATCTCAACGTCATCGGCTTGATCGGCATCGGCGTGGCGATTTACTTGCTGCGTTGGGTGCTGAATTAAATTTGCTTGCGGAGAAAGCGCTATGTTTGGTCAAATCGGCATGAGTGAGCTGCTCGTTATTCTGGTCGTTGTGCTGCTCGTGTTCGGCCCGAAAAAAATTCCGGAGTTGGCGCGCGGCATCAGCCGGGGCCTCAGCGAATTCAAGCGCGCCGCCGATGAAGTCAAACAGGAATTGAATATCGATCTCGAACGCGAGACCCGCCAGCCGCGCGCGCCCGAGCGTAAATCCCTCAAAAGTGACTCATGAGTGGTAAAATGATTGCATTGAAATTTTAGGAGGTTTGCCATGCCTGGCCCACAAGAATTAATCGTCATCCTCATCATCGTGCTCGTGCTGTTTGGCGCGAAAAAACTGCCGGAACTCGCCCGCGGCCTTGGCCAGGGCATCCGCGAATTCAAAAAAGCGGCCAGCAGCTCCGACGAGCAGGAAAAAATCGAGCCGCCGAAACAGCAAGTCAATAATAATTGAAGCGCAATGATTTCCCACGGCCCGGCCGTGGGATTTTCCACTGCTTGTGTTTTGATTTTATCATTTAGCCGCTCACGCCAGTGGTTGGTTCATGCGGGAACGATTGCCTGTTTTCGCCGCTGTGACCGGCAATCGCGGCCTTCTTCTTTTCGTTTGCGCCGTGCAAACGATCCCTATCAAACACTCACCCGTTCGGCATATGAGCCACTTCGCCAATATCCGCTCCACTCAGGAAAAATTACGTCGCGGTGAGCAAACCTGCGCCGCTTTAGTCGAAGCCCATCTGGAACGCATCGCAGCGGCTGCGCCGTTGAATGCCTTCATTACGGTTTTGGATCAGCGCGCGCGCGCGCAGGCGATGCTCGAC
>SZPB01000656.1 GCA_030263535.1 Cytophagia bacterium CHB2 | reverse complement strand
ATGCCCGGCGCGCGCACGTTCGGCAGGGTTCTGCCGACGTTGCCCAGAGTCCAATCGGCCGGCCGGTGGTTTGCGAAACCGCAGGATTGGCGACAGCCAACAGAATGCGTTTCGGCTTGTCCGGATGCAGCACATCGAGGTTGGCGCTCATGCGAATAATCTCCTGAAATTTTAAGGCAATTTAATATCTTGAGGCGAAGCTTGCTTTACTGCCGCCAATGTATTAAAATGATTTCGCGCCGTCAAGTATGCATTTTTAGGGTGCCGAGTACCCGCCAGGTTACTACGGAGTCAGTCATGAGTTGTAGCGTGCGTATTCACGCCTGTCCGGTTGAAACGAGTCTCGAATTGATCAGCGGCAAATGGAAGCCGCGCATTTTGTGGAAACTGCACCAGCACAACGTCGTGCGTTTCGGCGAGCTGAAGCGTGCGCTGCAAGGCATTACGGCAAAAATGCTCACCCAGCAGTTGCGCGAGCTTGAAAAAGACGGATTGATCACGCGTTTCGTCTATCCCGAAGTGCCGCCCAAAGTGGAATATGCGTTAAGCGAGTTTGGTGCAACGCTCAAGCCGATTCTCGAATTGATTGCGCAGTGGGGCGTTAAGCATCATGAACAAATCGTTCGTTTGTTGGGCCAGCTGACGCGCCCGCGCGGACAAAAACAGGCGCGGCAAGTTTAGCACATCACCCTCCGCGAACGTTAGATGAGGTGGTGAACGAAGGCATGCGCGTTCGGCAAATCTTTTCCCCAAAATTCGCGCGAAGTTTTGCAAGAGGTTCGAAAAGAAACAGGGAGCAGACAGTGAAGACATTGCGGCGTTGGCTGTTGTATGTTGGGCTGTGGCCGTTTTTCCTGCTGGCGCAGGAGCGCGTGCGCTATCAAACCGATTTTCCGCCGGAGGAGTTTGCGGCGCGCCGCGCCAAAATTTTCGAAAAAATCGGCGAGCGCGCGCTGGCCGTGATTCAGGGCGCGCCGGCCGTCAATGGCTTTAAAGTTTTTCGGCAATCGAATGAGTTTTATTATCTCTGCGGCATTGAAACGCCTCATGCGTATTTGCTGCTCGACGGCCGCACCCGCAAAACGACGCTTTATCTCCCTCATCGCGACGAACAACGCGAACGCAATGAAGGCAAAGTATTATCCGCGGAAGATGCGGATTTAGTCAAACAACTCACCGGCATCGACGCGGTGCGTCCGCTGGAAATGATGCCGCGCGATTGGATCTGGAGCAGTCTTGTGCGTTTGCCCGCGCCGGCAATTTACACGCCGTTCAGTCCCTCTGAAACCGAAGCGGACAGCCGTGATGAATCGCTGAGCGGCAACGCCGGCATCGCCGCGGATCCGTGGGACGGCCGGCCGACGCGCGAGGGCCATTTTATTCATCTGCTGCGCACACGCTATCCGCAATTTGAAATACGCGATCTTTCACCGCTTTTGGATGAGATGCGTTTGATCAAAAGCCCGCGCGAAATTGCATTGATTCGCCGCGCCACGCAGCTTGCCGGCTTGGGGCTGATGGAGGCGATGCGCTGCAGCGCGCCGGGAGTTTATGAATATCAACTCGATGCTGCCGCGCGCTACATTTTTCAAATCAACGGCGCCCGCCGCGAAGGTTACCCTTCGATCACGGCCGGCGGCGCGAATGCCTGGCTCGGGCATTATTTTCACAACAGCGATGCGTTGCAAGACGGCGATCTTGTGTTGATGGATTATGCGCCGGATTACCGTTACTACACCAGCGACATCGCGCGCATGTGGCCGGTGAACGGCAAGTTCAC
>SZPB01000655.1 GCA_030263535.1 Cytophagia bacterium CHB2 | reverse complement strand
TTCCTTCTCGCCCGATCGAAATTGGGCGAGCAAATAAAGTTGAGAGTCAATCGGTGATTCGAAGAAATATGGAAAGGGCGAGGAGGCTCGTGCCATCGGGCTTGGCACAATTCGGCAATATGCGGATTTAGCGTTGCGGGCGTGTCTCGCATGAGCCTCCCCGCCTGCGACACAAGCATCGCATGCGGAAAGGCGGACGACAACAATTGTGAGGAGTATATATCATATTCGTTTTTTCTTTTTTGATTGGTCAATAATACAACGCCGAGTCTCGAAAGTCAAGACGCAATTCGGCCAACTTTTGTTCAATGTTTTCATTCCATAATACTTTTTGTGTGCGTGAAATGGCCGATTGCCAGCCTTGCTTCCGCAGGGTCTTCGTGCTTATATTGCCCCATTGTCACATTATGCAACAGGATCTAACTCAGGGAAAGGAATCAAGAGGTTATAGTGGAAAATACCTTGCGGGCGACGGAAGCTGCGGAGCAATCTCAAACCGGAAAATTCATCCTAGCGCCTTATTCCACCGAAGCGCTCATGCTCTTGGTTGTTTTGATTTGGGGGACGAATTACGCCATTGTCAAAGCCAGTTTTAAACAATTCTCACCGTTAGCATTCAACGCGGTACGCTTCATACTCTCGAGTTTTCTTCTCTATTTTATCGCGCGCTCGCGCGGCATAGAATTGCGCATCACGCGGCAGGAGGTTTTACCCATTGCAGGATTGAGTTTCCTTTATATCACCTTGTATCAAATTTTTTTTATCGAGGGCATTGCGCGCACCACCACCGCGAATTCCGCCATGATTCTGGCCGCTACGCCCGCGCTGGTTACGGTTGCCAATCATTTTGCCGGCGGTGAACGGATGGATACGCCGATGGTGATCGGCGCAGCTCTGGCTTTTCTCGGCCTGTATGGCGTTATTGCCGGCGGCGCCGGCAAATTTTCTTTAGCCGGCAGCAATGTGTGGGGCGATGTCTTGACCCTGGGTTCCGTGCTGTGCTGGTCGGCCTACACGGTGCTGGCGCGGCCGCACCTCAAGCGTTTTTCGCCGCTGAAACTAACCGTGTTATCGAATATTTTCGGCACATTGCCGATGCTGCTGTGGAGCTTGCCGGCCCTGCAAGCGCAGGATTGGTTGGCGATTGATTTCAACGGCTGGCTCGGCGCCTGCTATTCCGGCGTTTTTTCGATCGCGGTATCATATATCATTTGGAATTTCAGCCTCGCCAAAATCGGCGCGAACAAAACCGCGATCTATTCGAACGTCGTGCCGGTGGTGGCGGTGCTGACCGGTGTTTTGTTTTTGAATGAGCATATGTCGCAGATGCAAATCTTGGGCGCGATCTGCGTTATTGCCGGCATTGTATTGGCGCGCTGGCGCATGTATTGAAAAACTACTGCGCGTCACCTCTGCAACCAAATGAGGAGAGTATTCCATGAAAACGAGCAAAGCGAGCTGGCTGATTTTTGTTTTTATGTTGGGATGCCTGTCGCTGCGAAGCCACGCGCAAGGGCACGATGAAGCAGCCCGCGCGCTGGCAACCAAAGTTATGCAAGCCATGGGCGGGCGGGAGAATTGGGAGAAAACCACGGAACTCGCTTTTGATTTTGTGGTGGAGAGTGAAGGCAGGGAAGTGACCCGCCGCAGCCACGTGTGGAACCGCGCCACCAGCGGCTATTCGTTGAATTGGAAGGGCAACCAAGACGGCAAAACGTATCGCATCGAATTCAGCGATATCTATCAAAAAACCGGCCAGGTTTGGATTGACGATCAAATCCCGCCGGATTCGACGCGCCAGCAA
>SZPB01000654.1 GCA_030263535.1 Cytophagia bacterium CHB2 | reverse complement strand
CTCGCATGACTTGCGCACGCCGTTGGGCTTGATTCGCATGTTCGCGGAAACGCTGATGTTGGGCCGCGCGCGTGAGGAAGAAAAAAAACATGAATACTACGGCATCATTGCCCGGGAAGCCGAGCGCTTGACGCATATGGTCAACAATGTCCTCGATTTTTCGCGTTTGGAAGCCGGAGGCAAGGAATTCGCAATGCACGATCTGCTTTTGAATGAAGTGATTGCCAATGCGCTTGCCAGTTATCGTTTTCATTTGCAGCAACGGCAATTTCGCGTTGAAGAAAAAATTGCCAACCGCCTCCCGCCGGTCAAAGGCGATGCGCAAGCCGTGTCGCAGGCGTTTCTCAATTTACTCGACAATGCCATCAAATACAGCGATCAAAACAAGCACATCATTGTCGAAGTGGATTGCAACGAGAGGCATGCCATCGTGCGCGTGACAGACCACGGCCGGGGCATTGCGCCGCAGTATCATGACAAGATTTTCAATAAATTTTATCGCATCGATCATGCGGGCGGAGATTCCAAGGGCGCCGGCATCGGCCTGGCGATTGTGCAGCACATCATGCAAGCACATCACGGCAGCGTCGAGGTGCAAAGCGCGCCCGGCAAGGGTTCAACGTTCAGCTTAAAATTTCCATTGCATAAGGAGCTTCATGGCAACGATACTGATCATTGAAGATGAGCCGGACATGGCGCGCGGCCTGCAAGACAATCTTGTTTTTGACGGCCACGAAGTAACGATCGAAGATAATGGCCAGCAGGGCTTGCAGCGGGCGCTGACAGAATCGTTCGATTTGATTCTGCTCGACATCATGCTGCCGCAAATGTCCGGTTATGATATTTGCCGCGAACTGCGCGCAAAAGGCAGAAAAATGCCGATCATCATGCTCACCGCGCGCGGCCAGGAAATCGATAAAGTGCTGGGCTTGGAATTGGGCGCTGACGATTATATCACCAAGCCGTTCAGCTTGCGCGAGCTGTTGGCGCGCGTGCATGCGGCTTTGCGGCGCGGCGGGGCTGCTCCTGACGAGGCGAGAGACAGCTTTGCCTTGGGCGATGTGCAATTGGATTTCAAACATTATCGCGCGACCAAAGAGGGCAATGAAATCGAAATGACGCCAAAAGAGTTCGAAATTCTGCACTACCTCATCACCAATCGCGGCAACACGGTGAAGCGTGACGATCTCTTGGAGCAGGTTTGGGGACACGAGGTCAGCCCAACCACGCGCACCGTCGATAATCACGTTTTGAAGCTACGCAAAAAATTGGAACGCGATCCGGCAAATCCGGATTTTATTATCACTGTTCACGGCATTGGATACAAATTCATTGGATAACTTATGAACCGTAAAAACTCCGCCCGCATGTTGGTCCTCATGCTTTTGGCGACATTCAACTTCGTGGCGGAAGGCCGCGCCCAAGATTGGCGGCAGGCACTCGATCTCGCCGGGTTTTGGAAATTTGAAATCGGCGACGATTCCAGTTATGCCGATCCGGACTTTGATGATTCGGCGTGGGAAAAAATTGCAGTGCCCGGGGCCTGGGAGAATGAGGGCTACCCCGGCTACGACGGCTTTGCCTGGTACCGTGTGCGTTTCTCGCTGCCGGAGAAAGCCATGGGCCGCACGCTTCATCTCCACCTCGGCCGCATCGACGACGCCGATGAAGTGTATTTGAACGGCCACTTGATCGGCTATCAAGGCCGTATGCCGCCGTGGCCGGAAACGGCGTATCATATCGCGCGTCGTTACCTGCTGCCGCCTTCCTTTTTGAAGGATCATGACAATCTCATCGCCGTGCG
>SZPB01000653.1 GCA_030263535.1 Cytophagia bacterium CHB2 | reverse complement strand
GGTTTTTCTCAAGCATGCGGACGTGCTGGGAAAATTCACGGTTTACATGCTCAGCATCGCCTCCACCAGCGGCAATATGGCGGAGATTTATGAAAACACCGCGAAATTTCTCGAGCGCTCTTCGGAGTTCAAAAAAGCCATTCGCAGCACGCTGTTCATGCCGGCGTTCGTGGTGTTGGCCGCCATCGGGGCGTTGGTTTTTTATGTGATGTACATTTTTCCCAAGATTGCCGGCATGCTGCTCAAATACAACATCGCGGTGCCGCCCATGACGGCGGCGACCATGCAGGTGAGCGAGTTTTTTCAAAACAACATTATCTGGGTCATGCTTGCCTTCTTGAGTCCGATCATAGGGACGGTCGCATATTTTCGCAGCGAGAAAGGCCGGGTGGTTTGGCATCGCATTTTGATCTCGATTCCGGTGATCGGCAAGTTGATTTACAAAACGAGTCTGGAAGTTTTTGCGCGGGTTTTTCATGCGTTGTACAGCGGCTCGGGCGAAAACATCGAAGTCATCAAAATTTCTTCGGAGGCGTGCGGCAACCGTTACATCGAAAAGCAGATCAAAGACATCGTTATTCCGTCAATGTTGCGCGATGGCCGCGGTTTGAGCGATTCGATGGAGCTTTCAGCGGTTTTTCCCAAAAACGTCATTTACACTCTGCGCAGCGGCGAAGAATCCGGCACGTTGCGTGAGGCGATGCTGCGGCTGGCCAATTTTTATGAAAAAGAAACCAGCCACAAAATGGGCCGGGTGGTTGACGTCATCAACTTGATTGTTTCGATTTTCATCTCGGTTTTGATCGTCGGCATCACGTTGATTTCGTCGGAAGTGGGATTCGTCTCGCCGAACATGCCGGGCACGGAAATGCGCGGCCGGTGATGTCCGTTGAGCTTTTCAGGTGATCAAGCTGGTACATTGTTGACCTGAAGAATGTATTCACGCCAGAATGTCATTCTGAAAGAATCTCGAGAAAATTCGTGCTTGGCTGCATGCTTCACAAGATTCGATTGAATGGCCTTTCGAAGGAGTTACCTTTACAAGCCGGGCACCAGCGTACTGGAGGCGTGGGTCGCCGAGCACTCGCCGCGGCAGAACATTTATAGATTTCCAATTTCGCCTGTCAAACGTGATCAGGCATTGCTATAAACGAGGTTTGTCATGGAACCGATGAGCATTCGTATCGGGCAAATTTTGCTGCAAAAAAAAATCATCAGCCAAACCATCTTGGAGAAGGCGATACTGTCGCAAACGCAGGAACCGCCGGGCAAGCAACGCCGGCTGCAGCAGATTTTGGTGGATGATTTTCAAATCGATCGCCATCGCATTTACAGCACGATCGCCGAGCTTTACGCCTTCAAAGAAATCGACCTGGCGGGCGAAAAACTCGGCGATGCGCAACTTGATTTCATTCGCAAAACCATCGATGCCTGCACCGAGGAGGCCCGTTCGCGGCTGCTCAGCAAGCGCATCCTGCCTTTTCGTCCGAGCGCGAACAACAAGAACATTCTCACCGTTATTGCCGCCGACCCGCTGGATCGCGAGATCCCCCTGCTGCTCAAGGATTTGCCGTACACTCAAATTGAGATTGCCTACTGCCAGTATGAGCAGGTGAGTGCGCTGATTGACCGCGTGATTGCGTTCAAGAACGAATTTTTGCAGCAGCTCGAAGCTTCCTTGCAGAATGTGGAAGTGGTCAACACCGAGGAAGAGGACAAGATTGACGAGGCCGCGCTCGACGCTGAAATCAATCGCAGCATGCTCACGAACTTGATCGAGGGCACGCTGGTGGAAGCTGCGCGCAAAGG
>SZPB01000652.1 GCA_030263535.1 Cytophagia bacterium CHB2 | reverse complement strand
GGGGCATTGTTGCAACCGCGAATTTCATGGCTTCAACAGCCGCCCACAAGGGGCGGGGACTACAAACTCTGTTCATCCAAATGAAAAACGCTGTAAGGTAGCAGAATACTGGCCTCGTTGAAATGTCGTAATTCAAAATGGAAAATGTGCACGATCTAAAGACAACAAAATCGCCGCGAACTGAAACTTCCCAATTGCAAAAGCAGATGCCACATACGATTCACAAACAAAAAGGATTGTTCGCACGCGGGTGGTTATGCGGTCTGATATGTTTTGCTCTGGCGCCCACCGCCTTCAGCCAAATCACCAGCGGCGACACGGCCAGCTTCAATTTTGCTGTTGACGAGCTGCCGCGCACAGAGTCTGCCAGTTCACCCTCGTTGGCTTTTGATCGAAACGAGAACGTGACATTCGTTTGGCAGGCAGAGGATAAAGGGCGCAGCATGATTTTGCTGCGGCAATTCGATGCGATTGGCCGGCCAACGGCCCGCGGCATCATATCTGTAGCCGTGGCCAGCGATACGATCACAGTCGCGCAACCGCATTTCGTATTTACGCCGGGCGATTCGTTATGGGTGGTGTGGCAGGAACAATCGCTGCGCAGCGAGACTGCCGAAATCGTAGCGCGAATTTTCAACCATGATTTGAAGCCGATCTCAGAGAAATTCTTCATTCGCGAAAAGCCGCAGGGCGGCGCATTGGGGCCGCGCCTCGTGGTCGATGTGAAAGGGCGTGTCTTGGTGGCATGGTTCGAACCTGCACTGGCCTCGCTCGAGTTGCCGGTGCGGGTGATGGCGCGCTACTTCAACGGCAATGGCCTTCCGTTAAGTGAAAGTTTTCCGCTGTATCAAGGCATATCATCGCGTTTTGTGAACGAGGAGAAACTCGATCTTGCGGCTTCTTCAAACGGTTTGATTGCCGCAACCTGGAAAGTTGTGGAAGATAACCTCGATCGTGTTTATCTCTGCTTGTTTGATGATGCCGTGACCGTGCGCACGCCCGCCGCCGCGATCGCCGAACGCAATGTTTCCTTACCGAGCTTGACGTTTCTGACGGCCGAGGAAATAATCGTGCAGTGGTATGAAACGCCGGCCGGCGCGCGTTTGCTGGCGCGCCGCTTTGATCTAAATGCGCAACCGCTTGATGCGCTCATGTCCCTTGCAGAAGGCTCGGCCGGTGAGACTGCGCCCTCGCAGGCCGCGATTATCGCTATAGACAACGATCGTTTCAACGCGCAGTGGTCAGCGTTGGATACGACCGAAAAGGACTTCAATCTGGTGTACAGCCGGTTCTTCGATCGGTTCGGCACACCGGTTTCCGAGCTGCAACAACTGGGCAAGACCCCCAACGATTCCTCACGCAAGCGCATCGCGCTCGAACTCGCCGCCTCGCGTTACGGCAACATTGCTTCGGTCTTTGACGGCACAGATCGCCAACCCAATTCCGAATTTCCGCGCATCACGGGTAACATCACGCAATTCGTGCTGCCGGATTTAAGCGCAGACACACTGGAGATTGTGAATGTCGATCCGACGCGCGCGGATTCGATCATGGCGCGCTTCCTCATCCGCAATCGCGGCCGCGCGCCCGCAGCAGCCTCCTCTCTGGTCGCGCGCGTGTTCAGCCAAACGACGCAGCAATTCACCACCATCATTCCGCTAGAAACGCCGCTGCTGCTGCCCGGTGAAACGCAGGAGTATCGCGTCAACCTCGGCAAGTTCGAGCCGGGATTATTCTTGTTCAGCCTGGTTTTGGATCAAACCCTGGTGATTCCTGAACAAAATGAAGAGAACAATACCACTTCACCGATCAGATTCACCGTGCTTGAA
>SZPB01000651.1 GCA_030263535.1 Cytophagia bacterium CHB2 | reverse complement strand
CGCTCGCCCCAAGGCCGCATACACGACTGCAACCGCACCGCTTGCCGGAAAACCATTTACTCGGTCACTTGCAAAGGGAGTCCATACACGAATTGTTAGATTTGCGCCCTGTCATCGTCTTTGTCGCAGCTCCTGAGACTATGGTACTGTAGGATCACGCCGCACACAAAAGAGATATTAACCATATGATTTCATTGGAAATTTGCGCAGGCGCTGGCGGTCAGGCTCTCGGTGTTGATTTGGCTGGCTTTGAGCATGTATGCCTTGTTGAGATTGACCGGCACGCTTGCCAGACATTGCGAGCGAATAGGCCGAATTGGCTTGTTGAGGAAATGGACTTGCGGTCATTCTCTGCGCTCAACTATCGGGGCGTAGACTTACTGGCGGGAGGTGTGCCCTGTCCGCCCTTTTCAAAAGCAGGCAAGCAGCTGGGGAATGAGGATGATCGCGATTTATTCCCGGAAGCTCTTAGGCTAATTGCGGAGTCAAAGCCTCGCGCAGTCATGTTGGAAAATGTGCGTGGTATTTTGGATGCCATTTTTGATGATTATCGTGCAAAGTTGATCCGTGACTTGTCTAAGCTTGGCTATCACGCTGAATGGCGACTCTTAAATGCCAGTGATTATGGGGTGTCGCAGCTTAGGCCGAGGGTGATTTTCGTGGCGCTCCGAAAAGATCTGTCATGTCACTTTGACTGGCCTGAACAAAACTTAGTGCAGCCTAAAACGGTTGGCGAGTTGCTTAAAGATTTGATGAAGTCAAATGGATGGCGCGGGGCAGACGGTTGGGCGAAATACGCATCTGATATTGCTCCCACACTCGTAGGAGGTAGTAAAAAACATGGTGGGCCTGATCTCGGCCCTACGCGCGCTAGAAATGCTTGGGCATCTCTTGGCGTTGATGGAAGGGGGCTGGCCGATGCTGCGCCGGATAAAAATTTTGTTGGAATGCCCCGGCTGACGACTAGGATGACCGCACGTATTCAAGGATTTCCAGATGATTGGTTGTTCGCTGGAGGAAAAACGGCAGCGTATCGCCAAATCGGGAACGCATTTCCACCGCCCGTAGCCAAGGCTGTTTCTGGCGCGATTTTTAAGGCGTTAGAAATAAGTTCGAAACAACGTGCGAAGAAGGTTGGCTGAATATGTCAGAAAAACGAGCAAAATACGGCGCAAAAGCAAAGCTGCGCAAGCATTTTCTGTCAAATATTGGACGAATTATGGACTCTGACGAATTGCGTGAAATTGCAGATAACCAGTCAGAATGGGCGCGAAGAGTACGCGAGTTGCGGAATGAAGAGGGTTATCAGATTTTAACCCATAATGACAGGGCGAATTTGAAGCCAGGGCAATACCTTCTTGAAACACCAAAACCGATTCCTGCGTTTGACAGAGCGATTTCAAAAGAAACTCGCGCGTTTGTTTTAGATAGAAACGGCAATACCTGCCAAATGTGCGGTGCTGTTGCTGGTGAGCCACACCCGTACGATTCAACGCGCACTACTAGACTCCACATGGGGCATGTGATTGATAAGAGTTTGGGGGGAACTGATGATGCCTCCAACTTAAAGGCGATTTGCTCTGTGTGTAATGAGGGTGCCTCAAACGCGACCTTGCCGCGACCGGACTTGATGAAGTTGCTTGTAAATGTGCGGCGTGCAACTGCGCAAGATCAGCTGGAAGTCCTGAAGTGGCTCAAGAAAAAGTTCCCGAACAGCGCCTGAATCTTGCCGCGCAAATCTAACTCATGTTCGGCAACTATGGGCGCGCCGAAGGTCGCTTCTACCTGTCGGGCGGGTTCGACGAGCGCTGGTCGGCGAGCATCGCGGGTGCGATCACCG
>SZPB01000650.1 GCA_030263535.1 Cytophagia bacterium CHB2 | reverse complement strand
TGCGCCGGCGGCGCGGCGTTCGTTTCCGCTTCGATTTTAGTGTAACGTTGCGCCAGTTTGTAAAGCGCTTCTTGCGCGCGCACAGGCTCGCCCACCGTTGGTTTGCGGATGTTCGTGCTGTCCGGCTGCAGCACGCGGGCCTTGACGTTATCCGCAAATTGAATATCGATGATCTGCTGCACTTGTTTTTGCAGCTCGGGATCGAGCACCGGAAACGCAACTTCCACGCGGCGATCGAGATTGCGCGTCATCCAATCGCCGCTGGAGAGAAAGTATTCGCGCTGGCCGTCATTTTCGAAAATGTAAATGCGCGCATGCTCCAGGAAGCGGTCGATAATGCTGATCACCGAGATGTTTTCACTCAAACCGGCCACGCCGGGTCTTAAGCTGCAAATGCCGCGCACCAGCAATCGAATCGGAACGCCGGCGGCGCTGGCGCTGTAAAGCCCGTTGATCATATCGGCGTCTACCAAAGAATTCATTTTGGCAATGATTCCGGATTTTTTTCCTGCGCGTGCATTCTCGGCTTCGCGGCGGATGCGTTTGGCGAACTCGCTGCGGAAATGATGCGGCGCAACCAGCAGATGTTTGAACGCGCCAGGCTCGAGATCGCCGGTGAGCATGTCGAATACCGCCGCCACTTCCTGAGTAATTTCTTCGTGCGCGGTGAGCAGGCCAATGTCGCCGTAAATTTGCGCCGTCTTGTCGTTGTAATTGCCGGTGCTGAGATGGCAATACAGGCGAATCGCGCCGGATTCTTTGCGCGCAATCATTGCGAGCTTGCAATGGGTTTTCAAGCGTGGAATGCCGTAGATCACGTGTACCCCGTGCTTTTCCAGTTTTTTCGCCCACGAAATGTTGGCTTGTTCATCAAAGCGCGCTTTGATCTCCACCACCGCCGTGACGTGTTTGCCCTTTTTCGCAGCCTGCGCCAGCGCCTTGGCAATTTCAGATTTCGCGGAGATGCGGTAAAGCGTGATCTTGATCGAAACCACGTTGGGATCATCGGCCGCGCGTTTCAGCAACCGCACGACGTAATCAAATTTTTGATAAGGATGGTGCAACAGAACATCGCGCTTCCGGATGATGGCGAATAAATCCCGGCTTTTTTCCAGAATGGCAACCGGCAGGGGCGGCAGCGGTTTATACTGCAACTGCGGCGCATCGAATCCCGGGAATGGCATGAAATCGGAAAACGAATGGTAGCGGCCGCCGGGAAAAAGATTGTTCGAGGCCAGGCTCAGTTCATTGACACACGTCTCCAGCACGCGCGGCGGCATGGCGGGATCATACAAAAAACGCGTTGCTGGCGCTTTACGGCGCTGAATCAAACTCCTCTCGATGGTGGATAACAGGTCATACGCTTCCTCCTCAACGTAATCAAGCTCCGCGTCGCGCACAACTTTGATGGCGTAACAGCCCAGCACCGGATCGCCCGGAAAAATCTCATTTAAATTCAAGCGAATGATATCATCGAGGCGAATAAGATATTTCTTATCGTCATCCGACGGCAGTTGCACAAATCGCCCGAGCGCCTGGGAGGGAATCAAGACCAGGGCCAGGCGCAACGATATTTTCTTTTTGGATTTTTTGCGATGCGCCAGTTCCACGCAAAAATAGAGCGTTTTATTGTGCAGGCTCGGAAAGGGATGCGTGGAGTCAATGGCCAGCGGCGTGAGCAGAGGTTTTATGTTTTTTTGAAAGTATTTGCTGGCAAACGCCACTTGCTTCGCGCTGGCCGTTTGTTCATCCACCAGAATGATGCCCGCTTGCGTCAGCGCCGGCATGATTTGCTCCTGAAAGCATTTGCCCATGCGCTCATGCCCCTGGTGCACGCGTTCATTGAT
>SZPB01000649.1 GCA_030263535.1 Cytophagia bacterium CHB2 | reverse complement strand
TTCGCTGCGGGCGTTGATCATACGGTTGCCAATGCTGGCGTCTTTGGCCCAATGTGGAATCAAGCCCCAGCGCATCATTTCCAGTCTTTTGTTGCCGCTATCATCGAGAATGAGCACGGGCGCGTATTGCGTGGGCGCAATGTTGTAACGCGGCACAAAGTCTGTTTCGTCGGTATCAAAGTCAAACCGCAACTGCATGGCGTCCAGCTTGGCCGTGTTGGTGTATCGTCCGCACATAAACACCTCTCTTTGAAGCTTGAGTGAAATCCCTCAGCATTTTCGACAGTTTATTTTAATACCGCAAGCTGCAAAACTCAATCACTTTCTTACGGTTCGGTTTATTGCGCTCTGCCACGATAACTTGCTGGAGATGGTGAAAAACTATGTTCCCTTTGTTGACGGCACATTCTTACTATTCTTTCGGCAAAGGCGTGCCCTCGTTGCGGGCGTTATGCGAAGCGGTGCGGGCGCAGGGTTATCCTTCCCTGGCAGTGACGGACATTAACGGCATTTACGGTCTGGTGTGGTTTCTGGAATTGTGCCGCGAGTACAGCCTAAAGCCCATCATTGGCGCAGAGATTCAACACAACGAACGCGCGAAAGTGCTGGTTTACAATCGCAGCGGTTACAGCAATCTTTGCCGCATAATCTCGGCCCGGCATCTTGAAGAAGATTTCTCGCTCGCACAGTTGGCTTCGCAGCGCGAGGGTTTGATTGTGATCAGTGATTCCATTGTTTTGATAGAAAAATTGGCGCAGTCCGGCGGGCCGGAAAATCTTTTCATCGAGCTTAGGCCCTGGTCGAATTTCAGTGAAGCGATTCGGCAAAGTCAGCGCACCGGGATACCGCTGGCCGCTTCACCGGATATTTATTTTCTCCGCCCTGAAGATTTTAAATTGCACCAGCTTTTGGTTGCCATTCATGAAAATGCCGCACTCAGCCGCGTGCCGGAAAATCGTTTCGTCTCGCCGCAGGCCTTTCTCAAAAGTCCGCCTGAGTTCGAGCGTGAATTTTCTGCTTGCCCGCAAGCTCTGACAAATGCGCGTCTGATCGCTGAAACGTGTGCAGCATTTCAACTTCACGTTGGCGTGACGATTTTTCCCACCTATCTCACAAATCAAACCAAGACTAGTGCAGAGCTTTTGCGTGACTTGTGTTATCGCGGGGCGCACGAACGTTATCGCGAGATTACTGCGAATGTGCGTGAGCGCATGGAACATGAGTTGAAGGTGATCATCAGCAAGGGCTTTGCGGATTATTTTTTGGTGGTCCGCGAAATCGTGCAGCAATCGCCGCGCACGTGTGGCCGCGGCTCTGTGGCGGCCAGTTTGGTGAGTTATTGCCTGGGTATCACCAATGTCGATCCCCTTGCCCACAATCTTTATTTCGAGCGGTTTTTGAGTCCGGGCCGCAAAGATTTGCCGGATGCCGACATTGATTTTGCCTGGGATGAACGCGACGAGATTTTGAATTGGATTTTTGCGAAGTATGGCGAGGCCCAGGCGGCCATGATCTCCAATCATGTCACGCTGAAAACGCGCTCAACAATTCGCGAAGTAGCCAAAGTATTTGGCTTGCCGCCGGGCGAAATTTCGCGCGTCACCAAAAAGCTTTCCGGCTGGGAAAGTGAGCGCATTGCCGAGATTGTGGCCAAGCATCCGGTTTACCGCCAGGATGATTTTCCCCCGCCCTGGCCGGAAATCTTCGTTCTCGCCGAGCGTCTGCGCGGCACACCGCGACACATGAGCGTGCATTCCGGCGGCGTGGTGATCGCGCTCGAAGGGCTGGATCATCATGTGCCCCGGCAGCGGGCCGCGAAGGGTGTGCCCATCATTCAGTTTGAAAAGGATCAAGCCGAGGATTTT
>SZPB01000648.1 GCA_030263535.1 Cytophagia bacterium CHB2 | reverse complement strand
CGATCGGCGATTACCAGTTTTTTGAAGAATCCCCACAGCATGAGCCGCAAGCCGGACACGACGCGATTGGCATCGAATTTATGTTCATGATCGAATTGCGGCAACAGTCTCGTCGAGCGCTCGATCGGCCCGGCAACAAGCTGGGGGAAGAACGTAACGTACAAAGCAAATTTTATAAAATTGCGCTCCGGTGTCTTTTCGCTGCGATAGACGTCGATGGTATAGCTCAACGTTTGAAACGTGTAGAACGAAATTCCCACCGGCAGCAAAATATCGAACAGCGGGAATTCATAGAATATGTTGGCTTGTTGCAGCAGCGCGCGCGCCGAGGCGCTGAAGAAGTTGGCATATTTAAAAAAGAACAACACACCGAGATTGGCGGCCAGGCTAAAGCCCAGCCACATTTTGCGGAGGCCGCGCCCGGAAGTTTTGTGCATGTGCAACGCCGCAACGTAATCGATGCCGGTTGACAAAAGTATGAGAACGGCATACTCGGCTTTCCAGCACATATAAAAATAGTAGCTGGCGAGCAGGAGAAAGAACTGCCGGAAACGTAGAGGGGCGAGAAAGTAGATCGCAACAACGACAGGAAAAAATATGATGAACTCTAATGAGTGAAAGAGCATAGTCTTATAATTGCACGAGGGCGTTTTGAGATTGCCGGATTCATGCGGCCGGGTAGCCTTGCGCCAAAATGGCAAGGCCGGATGCGTTTTAAGTTAGGCAGCCAAAAGCGCGGTTATGTTGCACGAAATCGCCGGGGAATTCCGGGATTCGCGGAATGTTGCTGCGCCGCATATTCGTTTCTGATACGGCATGCTTCCGGCATATTGCCTTTAGCGTAAACACTCGTATTCGGCCCCTTCTTTAAATATCGGCCGGAAGACCAAAAATTTTCCAAGCAAACCGGTGCTGCCCCGCACAAAATCCGCGCGATTGGAGTGCCCATTTTTGATTTCCAGCTCTTTGTATTCGCCCCGGTGCAGGTAGCGCACCCCAATATCGTCCTGGCTCGCATCGATCATGCGGCGAAACTCGAAATAAGGGATGAGCAGTTGCTTGTTTTTGTACTCCTCGAACTCTTGCCACGAGGTGTCGATGATTTCAACCAGATCATCCTGAAATTTGGTGACTTTCAACCATTTCGGCATGAAGAGATGATTCCATTCGCCGGCTTCCGTGCGCAGGTTGCTGTACATCGAAAAGACGACGTGGGTTTTTAATCCCAGATAAGGATTCATGCCGTTGAACACCAACAACGCAGGCAACAACCAAAGCAAGCCGGGATAGCTCCAGTGCAACGCCATTGTCGCTGCCGGCATGCGTAGAAATTTTTGCTGAAACAAGACGAGCACGTAGGCGGCAATTGCGATGAGAGACCAGAGCAGCCACGAGCTTTTTTCCATGCGTTTCAAATCCAAAAGCTCGAGGCCAAAACCCGCGGCAATGCCGGCGATCATAACGCTGAGGCCCGACCAGGTAACACGGCGCGCTGTCAGGGCAGGATGCCGGCGCTGCCACAGCGCGAAGCACCGGCGCAGCGCGCGCGCGCGTTCATTCAGCGCTTCGGTGAATTTTTCCTCCGTGAAAAGAAAGTAGCATGCAAAGATAAATGCGGAAAATTTGCGATGGCCGATTAAGCCGAGCATCAAATGAAACGGCAAGCCCAGAGCCAGCGCATAGTGCCGCGTCTTGCGAAACAGGAGCAGCACCGGCAGGGCAAGCTCGATGGCGAGCGTCGCCCAGATCGAGGCCAGCGGCGCCCAGGCATAATCCGGACTGAACGGGAGCCGGCTGGTCAAATCATGGAACATTGCAACGCCACAACTGATCGCGGGATTTAAAAAATCCCAATTGAGCTTGTGC
>SZPB01000647.1 GCA_030263535.1 Cytophagia bacterium CHB2 | reverse complement strand
GCGAATGCACGCCAATAAACGCGAATTTTAAAATTAGCGGATATTCGCGTTTATTGGCGGTTCCCCAAATGAGTAAGTTATTTAAATGGCGTTCCTAAGCAGAGGTTCTCCGCGAACAACCGGCATGCCTGAATCTCAAGACCAACTGGCGCGCCGCCTCGGCCTGCCTTCCGCAATTTTAATCGTGATCGGTTTGATCATCGGCTCGGGCATTTTTCTGACCCCGCAAAGCATCGCAGCTACCGTGCAGGTGCCGGGCTTGATGATTTTTGTCTGGGTGGTCAGTGGCTTGCTAACGCTCGCCGGCGCGCTCACCAACGCTGAAATCGCCGCGGAAATTACCGATGCCGGCGGGCAGTACGTTTATTTTCGCGTGTTGTACAAAGACTGGATGGCCTTTCTTTACGGCTGGACGTCGTTCATCGTTTATCAAACCGCTTCCATCGCCGCGATTGCCGTGGCCTTCGCGCGTTATTTCGAATATTTCGTTCCGCTGCCCCATCTCAGCCCGGCGCTGGAAGCCTGGCATTTGCCGTTGCTCGGGAACATCACGCCGCTCGCTGATTTCGGTGTGAAAATCGTCGCGATTTTGGCGATTCTTTTGTTGACCTGGATCAACTACCTGGGCGTCGAACTGGGCGCATTCGTGCAAAACATTCTCACCACCTTGAAAGTTGTGGCCATCGGCGCCATCATTATATTGGCATTCACGCTCGGCCACGGCAGTGTTGATAATTTTTTCCCCTTGTGGGGCGAGCCGGAAAGCGGTAATTTAATCGCCGCCATCGGCGTGGCGATGATTGCCGCCTTGTGGTGTTACGACGGCTGGAACAATGTGACGTATCTCGCCGGCGAGGTGCAACATCCGCAAAAAAATATTCCGCGAGCGCTGGTGCTCGGCACTCTCGCGACGATTGTCATCTACATGCTTATGAATCTTGCCTATCTCTACATTATGCCGATCGAAGAGATGGCAAAATCGAAGCTGGTGGCCGCGGACGTTATGCAAAAAGTTCTGGGCAACTTTGGCGGCAGTTTTATTGCGCTCACCGTCATGGTTTCGACCTTCGGCATCGTGAATACAACATGTTTGACGGCCGCGCGTCTTTACTATGCCATGGCAAAAGACAAACTGTTCTTCGCCGGTTTTGCCGAAGTCCAGGCAAAGTATCGCACACCCGGGAAGGCTTTGCTGGCGCAAGGCATTTGGTCGGCGCTGCTCACCTTCACCGGAACCTACGACCAGCTCTTTCTGTATGCGATTTTTGCCGCGTGGATTTTTTATGCGCTGGGGGCCGCCGGTTTGTTCATCCTGCGCCGGAAAATGCCGAATTCGCAGCGCAGCTACCGCACGCCCGGCTATCCCATCGTGCCCGCCATTTTTGTGATCGTGGCGACCTGGTTCGTGATCAACACCCTGGTCGAGCAAACCGCAGATTCCATGGTGGGCTTGCTGCTCGTGCTCGCTGGCTTGCCGTTTTATTTGTATTGGAAAAGGCAGATTCATGCGACGACGTTAACGTGATTGATTTTTTCATGCTTTCCTGGCAAACAGAGCTTTCCAGCCGCGTCTTGCAAAAAAATATCGCGATCGGCCTCGGCCTGGCGATTGTCTTGCATCTTTTTGCGCTGTTGAGTTTGCGCCTGGAATTCACCAATTCCGGCAAGAGTTCTGACAGCATTTTGTCCGAGCGACGCTCGGTGCAGGTGCAGCTTGAGCCTTATGCTGAAATCATCAAACTCGACACCGGCGGCGGCCAGGGCGGCGGTGAAGGCGGCGGCTCCAGCAGCGCGCCCATCCCAACCGAAATTCCGGGTACACCGGTTCCGGTTCCCGACGCGCTGGCGCAAGTTGAATCGCTGGCAGTGATACCGTCCGTTTCACCAACATTGGAC
>SZPB01000646.1 GCA_030263535.1 Cytophagia bacterium CHB2 | reverse complement strand
CCCGGTTTGCCTTTGATCACCGTGCCCGCCTCGATGGTGAGCATGGCGCCGTCCTCGACAAACACAAAGCCGTTCAACAGATAAATGTTGTCCGCCGTCCAGGTCACGTTCTGGCCCGGCCCGATGTCTGCATCAAAAACATTGACGATAGGGCGATCCTGCGCCAGCGCTAAAATCGGAAACCACAAAAACAGTAGACTAAACTTGCGAAGCATGTAACACCTCCCTAGCGAGTTGAGAAATGGGATGAATTATGAGCGAGTATCCGATTGAAACATTTGCCGGGCCGTGAGCAACATCTCATGCACGGTTCGGGCGATGGTTTCGGACAATTCCATTTTGCCTTTCATGGCTTTGATCATCACAGGCACGTAAAGCAAATCCTCGGGTTGGCGGGCTATTGCAAACTCGTCGCCAGCTTTTTTGCCTTCAAATTGCGCAAGAAACTCAGGCGCAATGTCTCGGGCGTTTTCGATCACGACACTGGTGATCGCGCCGCCGGTTGCAAGGCCAACCAGCACATTAAACTCATAGCTGTCAATTGTCAGCGACCGTTGAATAACGTGCCCCAAAAACTTTTCTTCACCGGGAGCATAGCCCTGATCCCAGGCGTCGCCGAGAAGTTGGTCGCCGGAAACGCGCACGTTGGTGCAAGCGTCAGCGCCGGGAAAAACCAGGGCACATTTCTGTTTGGTCAATGGTTGCTGCGCCTGCGTAACGGGGGCAGCCAATAAAGCTCCCATCAGGATGAGATTGAAGATTCTCATATTGAAGCTCCTTTCTTCATGATGCCGGATTGCCGGCGATTATGAGGGCCGGGGTCTGGGTGCGAATTTCACACCAGACCCCAAACCCATCGCCTCTAGAAAGGAAGCCCGTGAAGATCAAGACATGTTACAATCGTCGTGTCATCAACTCGCCAGGGAGGTGAATGACGGTGCGCGAAACGACACTCCCGTCCTACTCGATATTGTACGTCAAGCCGAGAGAGTACGTCCGTCCCAACTTATGTTCACGGGACACGTAATCCACTTCTTTGAAGTGATGCACCTTGCGAATGCTGGTATCGAGCAGATTCTTTCCAGAGGCTTTGATTGTCAAGCCGCTCCACACGCGTTGCGAAGCCGTCAAATCAAGCGTGCCGCGCGGCTGTTCGTAGATGTTCGGCGTGCCGCCCAAACTGACTTCAGACAGGCGCTTGCCGAAGATGTTGTAATAAAGTCCCGCCGTGGTGCCGCTGGTGATGTTGTCATAAGACAAGTCAACATTCAGCAGATAAGGCGACTGACCTTGCAACTCACGAGTGCCGCTGGCCTGCGGGTCAAGCTCGCGCAGCGTCGCCAGCTCTTTGGCGGGAATATCGACTTGCGAATGCACCAGCGTGAGATTGCCGCCGATCTGAAAATTTCTCAGCGCCGGGGCAACGCGATCCAGGCGTTGGCGCACTTCGAACTCCGCGCCAAACACGACAGCCTCGGCAACGTTTTGGAATTGGCCTTGATTGTTATTGGACACGATGGCGCGCTCGATGGGATTTTCAAAACGCTTGTAGAAGCCGCTGACGGCGTAAATCTCTCCGGGTCGCGCGAACCATTCCCAGCGCACGTCATAATTGTCGACCAGCGTGCGCTTGAGATTCGGATTTCCGACAAAGATGAAATCGCCGACGAAATCAAACGAGGCGAAGGGCGCCAATTCGCGGAACGTGGGACGCGCCAGGGTTTTGCCGTAGGCGGCGCGCACGTTCATGTTTGATTGCAACTCATACACAAAATTGATCGACGGCAGAAAATCTTCGGTTTCCAGCCCGCCCCTCGGCTTTTGCGGATCCTGGCGGGCAACGTTCATATCTGTGGTTTCGAAGCGCACGCCGCCAATGAAGCGCAGCTTGTTTAACAGCGGCAAGT
>SZPB01000645.1 GCA_030263535.1 Cytophagia bacterium CHB2 | reverse complement strand
CGAAAAACTCAAGACGAGTTTTTATGATCCGATCCATTTCAAAAAGCTAAACGAGTAAAGCAGTTGGCACGGCGCTTTTGATGGAAAATTGGAAAATCATTATGCCAAATTTTTTTCACATGCCGCGCGGCGATCGCTGGTATCTCATCATCGTTATCGTGTTTGCATTCATCTCATTTCTGCCGTGGTCGCGTGCAATTCATGTTGCAGGCATGGCGTTGTTTGGCTGGCTGATGGCGGGACTCATGCTGCTCTCACCGGCGATTGCATTGCTGTTGCTTTGGTTCGAAAAGAAGAACCGCCCGGACAGTCACTCCTGAAGAGTGAACAAGCGCATAGGCAGCAGGGCATCTATTTACCACTGCCCGGGCGGTAATCTCTGGTAGGAACCTTTATCTGGTTAAAGGTGAATCCCCGAAGAGATTACTACGAGCTTCATTACTGAGACCACCATGACTCTTGAATTGTGGGTTGTTGGAATCTACATGCTCGCGTGCATTGCTATCGGCATACTCGCTTCGCGCAAAGTGCTGGTCTCGCGCGACGATTATTGGGTTGCGGGACGCCGCATCGGCACGTGGGTCAATGCCATGGCGATTATGGCCACGCTCGCCAGCGGCGGTTCGATCATCGGGGTGATGTGGCTGGCGTACAAGAACGGCATTCCGTACGCGCTTGCCTTGTTCGCCGGCGCCGTGCTCGGTTTTCCGCTCGCCTCGATTCTCGTTGCCAAACCGTTGCGCAACTTTGGTAAATTCACCATCACGGATTTTTTGGTATTCCGTTATCCGCATGCGATTGTGCGCTATCTTGTGCCAATTGTAATCGTCGTCAGCTTCACGGTGTACATCATTGCGCAAATGAAAGCCGCCGGCATCACTGCGAACGTCTTGCTCGGCATCTCGTACAACGAGGCTGTGACGTGGATGACGATCGTTTTCATTCTCTATGTTTCCATTGGCGGCATGCTCGCAGTGACATGGACGGATGTGGTGCAGGGCGTGCTCATGCTGGCCGTCGTACTCGTCACCGCAGCGATGATGATCAATCGCGCCGGCTCGCCGGCAGAGATTATGGAACAAGCGACGCTCGCCGCGCCCATGCTCGGCGAGGTCGCCCATCAACCCGTTGCGAGTTACCTGGGTTCCTTCGTCATTTGGGCGGCCGCGATTCCGGTGATTCCGCACATCGTCATGCGCGTCTTTACCGCGAAAGATGCGGCCGGCGCGCGCCTGTCGCTTAACCTGGCGATGGTCGCATACAGCGTGATGATACTCGCGGCTGTGCTGGCCATTGTGCCGGTGGGCAAAATGCACTTTCCGGACTTGCAAGATGCCGACACGATTTTTTTGGAAGTGATGAAGCAGGAATTCCCGCCGCTCATTCGTGGACTTGCCGTGGCCGCGGTGATGGCGGCCGTGATGTCGACTACTGATGCGCTTTTGCTCGCCTGCAGCTCGGCGCTGGCGCATGATTTGTTCGGAGAGAGGCTGATCAAGCGTTTTTCTCCGAAAGTGGTGAGTTGGATCTCCGCCGGTTTCGCGTGGGCCATTGGTTTGCTCGCCATGTATTTTGCCTATTCGCCGCCGCAATTGATCACCGCGTTTTATTCAGCGGCCATCGGCTTGCTCAGCGCCGCCTTGTTCGTTCCCGTCATCGCCGGCTTGTGGTGGAAAAAGGCAAATCTCGCCGGCGGCGTTGCTTCCTTGCTGGTTGGGAGTGCGGTTTATCTGATCGTGCAATTCACGCCCGGCGCACCGCCGTTCTCCGCAATTTTATTTGCCCTGCCTGCCAGCGCGCTGGCGATGGTGATTGTTAGCAAAATATGGCCAGGCCGCGAATCTGAAATCATGGCGGCAATTTCTAAATTGCATCAATCCGAAAACATTTAGGATTGGCGCTTAAATTACTTGCCCATATCTCAAACC
>SZPB01000644.1 GCA_030263535.1 Cytophagia bacterium CHB2 | reverse complement strand
GATCATTGTCAACTTCAATGCGAATTTCACGTTCCTGACCGCCCACGATTTCCACGCTCGACACGCCCGGCAATTGCTCGAGGCGCTGCGCCACGTGTTCATCTGCGAATTGATGCAACGCGCGCGCGTCCGAATTCACGCCGCTCATCGCAATGCGCACAATGGGGAAATCGTTAATGTCGGATTTCGTCACCGTCGGCGTGTAGATTTCCTTGGGCAAATCCGCACGCACGCCGTCAACTTTGCGCTGCACTTCATTCGTTGCAACTTCGACATCCGTGGTGAAGGAAAACTCCGCCAGCAGCACGGAGATATTCTCATTCGAAAAAGAACGAATATGTTTCAAGCCGTTGAGACTGGAGAGCGCCTCCTCGATCGGCTTGGAAACCGCGCTTTCAACTTCTTTCGGCCCGGCGCCGGGATAGATGGTCACGATCGAAACCATCGGCCAATCCATCTTGGGCAGCAAATCGACGCCCATCTGCGAGTAGGCAAAAATGCCGAGCGCTGCCAGCGCGGTAAAGATCATTGTGATAAAGGCCGGCCGTTTGATCGAGACTTCGGTGATTGACATATGTATGCCTTGAATCTATGCTTTGGAATTTCTATTCACGTGAGACGTAACCGGCTGTTGCCGGTCGCTGGCTGCTTGTTTTCTGAAGCCACCAGCAACAAGTTACCAATAACTAATTTTCTACAACAACTCTTGCGCCATCAGACAACCTCTGTTGCCCGGACACCACCAGCCTCGCGCCGGCTTCGAGTCCGCCAACAATTTGCGTCTGATCGTTCTGCTGTATGCCAACTTGCACCGCTGCACGTTTCGCAACCCCGCTTTCTTCGATAAACACATAACTGCCGGAAGGATCCGTCAATACTGCCGAACTCGGAACGACCAATGCCTCTTCCGCCTTTGCCACTTGCACGAACGCCCGGCCAAACATGCCGCTTTTCAACGATTCTTGCGCATCATTCGGCACAAGAATCTCGACCGGATACGTGCGTTCGCTGTTGGCCTTCTGCGCCACGGAAATAACCTTGCCGGTGAATCTCTGCTGCGGCAATGCATCGGCAATCACTTCGGCCGCCTGTCCGCTACGCAGTAATGCAATCTCACTCTCCGTCACGCTGGTTTTTAATTTCATATGACGGCCATCCACGATGACTCCGATTTTGTCGCCCGGCATCACCATCGCCGCTTGATCGACATAGCGATCGGCCAGACGTCCGGCAAGCGGCGCTTTGATGAAAGAATCATCAAACTGGCGTTGCGCCAATTTCAGGGCCGCTTCTGCGCTTTTGAGCTGCGCTTCGGCGGCGCGCTCGGCCAGGCGCGCGCTTTCGATTACGCTTTGCGTGGTAATTTGCTGTTTAAACAGCTCCTCGTAGCGCTCTAAATCCTTTTGGGCTTTATCGTGATTGGTTTGCGCAGTGAGCAATTGCGCTTTCGCCTGTTCCAAGGCAACTCGCTTCAAATCATTCTCGATTTGCACAATGGTTTGGCCCTGCTTCAGCCAGTCGCCCACCTGCGCACGCACGGCCACCACGGTTCCGTTGGTTTCGGAAATGACCGTGGCCTCGTTTTCTCCCGCGAGCGTGCCGGAGACGGTCAGCGTTTGCGCTATCTCTGCCGGCGCAAGCACTTGAATTTTGACTGCCAGCGGCAGCACCGCAGCAGGCTTATCAGATTTGTCATTCGACCAGCGGCTCCACGCCGCGAAGCTGATCAGTGCAGTGGCAAACAGCAGTCCGAGAACTATCTTCGATTTCATAAAATCCTTTCAACTCAATTATCAATGACAAAAACTCAAAAAATCTAACTCTCTGTCTGCTTCTCTCGCTTATAGCATCTTTCAAATGCGTGTGCAGGAGTCGTAGTCTTGCCCCCTTGTGGGGCACTGTCGCAACTGTGAGTTTAGTGGCTTCGACAGCCGCCCACGA
>SZPB01000643.1 GCA_030263535.1 Cytophagia bacterium CHB2 | reverse complement strand
GGGATAGCGCTGCGCCAGCGCTTCACCGCGCAACGAAGGGTCAAAGCCGGCGTGGTTGTGCGCTGCTTCTTGCGGCTTGGTAAGAAGATAGACGCTGCCCGCGCCTGCCACAATTCCAAGCAGCACAAGAGCCGCCATCATATGCCATGATTTTTTGGCCGATTCCGCGCGTATGCTGACGCGCGGCACGATCGGGGCGCCGCATGCATCACAAAATTTTGCCCGTTTGATCACATGATGACCGCACGATAAGCATTTCATAAGAATCACACCAAAATCTCGTTGAAGAAAAATTCATGCGCCGCATAGCGCGCTTATGTTAACGCCTCTTGTTCATGCGCTTGCTTGTTTGACGGACTCTGTCAAACTCTGGCTCAGCGAATTCATAAAAACGGATTTTCTAATGTAAATCGTGCAGCAAGCTTAACAAAGTCTCTGTTCAAATGCAAGCGAGGGTCGAAGAAAAGAAGCTCACGGCCGGGGGGTGCCCCAAAATTTCCAGTCAAAAATCTGACAGATAAGCTACTCTTGTGCTGGGCAAGAAAATCGCTTCACGGCACGACTTTCCAGCTCGACGCCGGCAACATCGATTCGAGATACTCGCCGTGTTGTTGGCGCGAGTGGAAGGCATAGATCGCACCGTTCCATACAAACTTGTCGCTGACGAGAACGGCGCGGTTGTTTTCATCCGAGGTGCGATGATAGAAGCGAAGATCGTGATAGCCGCCGGTGGTGGTGGTGTCAATTTCGACGGCGACGGTTAGGATGTCATCGGTAGGCAGCAAATTGCGCAACCCTTGCCGGTTGCGCTGCCAGAGCCAGGCGCCGCAGCCGCCGGTGCCGCACCATTCAATCACATTCGAGATCATCAGCTCTTTGGCGCCGTCGTCATTGATGTCGATTTGCTGGACGTGCCAGAGTTTTTGCGCGTGGCGTATGTCCGCGCCCAGCTTGACCATAGCTTGCAGCACATCCTGCGGAATGGGATCGCCGGCTTTCATCACATCCCACACCGAACCGGCAACGGGACCGTGCGGCAACTCTGGCGTCACGGTCACGGTATCCGCGGGCGCCGGGCTTGTCGCGACCGGTGCGGGAATTTGCGTATGCGAAGTTTGTGTTTTGGAACAGGCAAAATTCCAGAACATGAGGGCAGCGCAGCCAAAGAAGAGAAAGCGCTTCATGATCATGCCAGGTTGCATCTTCGACTTTGAGCAGAATTGACACGAGCGCAAAAACTTGCTATATTGCCCCGGTTTTCGCCGCTCTATTTTTGAATTCATTGCAGGTTTTTCTGGCTCAGAGTGAAAGGAGTTGGTCATGCAAGTTTTCATTATCCGCCACGGCATTGCAGAACTGCGCGAAAATTGGGACAAACCTGATTTCGAACGCCCGTTAACGGGCAAGGGCCGCAAAAAGACCGAAGCCGTTGCTGAAGGCTTGCGCCGTCTGGACATTACGCTCACCCATCTTTACACCAGCCCGTTGACGCGCGCACAGCAGACTGCCGAAATAATACAAAAGAAATTAAAAATCCACAAGCTTCAGCAAACGGATCTTATGCGCGACGACGCCGATCCCGCCGCCCTCTTGCCTTTTCTCAATGAACACGATCCTGACGCCGTCCTGGCGCTGGTCGGACACGAGCCGCACGTGAGCGAGTTGCTCGGCTTTCTCGTAACCGGGGAGAAGCTTTCATTCACGACATTTAAGAAAGCCGGAGTTGCTCTGTTGGAAGGCGAGCTACCCGCGCAAGCCGGCGGATTCCAGTTGTGCTGGCTGGCGGAGCCCAAGCATTTCACAAAAAAATAAGTTGAGGTGTGTCATGGGCAATGAAAACCATTCCTCCGGCAGCTCCTCTGGCAGGAACTTTTTGTGGGTGGTGGTGGCATTGCTGCTGATCGTGATTGTGGTTTACAATCTTTCTTCCGGCCTGTCCGTGAAAAAGA
>SZPB01000642.1 GCA_030263535.1 Cytophagia bacterium CHB2 | reverse complement strand
CGCTCCCACTTACCGGTTTTGTCGGGCAATTCGGTTTCATTTCTGCAATGAATCACGAGGGCTGCGTTTCATTTGACCGTAACTTAATTTCACCATAACATGGCAATTGGGGGTATATAGAGTGAGGTAAAACTTTACGATTGGCAGGCAAGCATCACACCATTGCGGTAAACGAAGCATCGCCGCCGGGATATTCCCAGCAAAATGCGCAGAGGCCGAAGCCGAGGAGTTGTCAGCGAACAGAATGAAGCGTATCTACCTTGAGATGTCCGTTTATTATCACCGGTTGCGGCGCTATGTAAACGATCACCGCGTGGTTGACCGGCCCAAATTTGAAACCTTCCGCCAGCGCTTTTATGATCAACTTTGGCGCGAAGTCGCCGGCCGCATGGGCGCAAAAATCGAAGACTTCGGCTATGGCTTTTCCAAAATCAGCCGTGGCGCGCAATACACCTTTGTTCTGCAATCCAAGGTGATGCTGGATGATCACCTGAGTTTGCGGCTCGCCGGCAACAAGCCCCTGGTGCATCGCATCCTTTCCGAGCGGAACTACCCGATTCAGGATTATCGCGAATATACTCTGCACAGTCTGGCGAAGGCATACGATTTCATGCAGAAAATCGGCGGCGCCTGTGTGGTGAAACCGGCCGCCGCCACCGGCGCAGGTAACGGCATCACCACCAAAATCCGCAACCGGCAACAGCTTCGCAAAGCTTCGCTTAGGGCCGCAACGTTCTCAACGCGGCTGTTGATCGAAAAAGAGATGGCCGGCAGCTCGTATCGCCTGTTGTATTTGGGCGGGAAGTTTCTCGATGCCGTGCGCCGCGATTCGCCCGTGGTGACCGGCGACGGCAAGCACAGCATTGCGCAATTGATGCATGTGGAGAATCGCCGGCGGCTGCAGGGCGACGAAATCGTTGCGCTTTCACCGCTGCAAGCTGATTACGAATGCCAGCTTTGTTTGCGCGAGCGCGGATACAAATTGAGCGCCGTACCGGCGGCGGGTGAAACGGTGAGATTAAAAACCGTGGTGAATCAGAATTCCGCCTCGGAGAATGAAACCGTGCGCGCCTCGGTTCATCCTTCGATCATCCAAATCGGCGCTGAAATCGCCGCGCTGTTTCGCCTCGAATTAGTCGGAGTAGATTTGATCACGCCGGACATTACCAATCCGCTGCAAGACGCGGGCGGCGTGATCAATGAGATCAACACCAATCCCGGCTTGCACCATCACTATTTGATCAAAAACAAAACTGAGAACGCGGAGGTCGCGCGTGAAATTTTGGAGTATATCCTGAAACGTTGATCGTTGCGCTGTTGCACGGCGTTTATTTGCGCTAGAGATTGCCGGTTCACACAAACCGGCAAAGCCGTCGATCTGCGACCTTATCACCTTAACGGGGCGCATCATGAGTTACACAAAATCTCTAAAATTTCCCGGAGAAGAAAAGAGCCTGCACCGCTTGACGATTTTTTCGTTTTTGTGGGCCTGCCAGGCGTTCGTGCATTTGGATTTTTCCTGGCACTGGCTGCAAAGCGGGAAGATATTGGGGTATATCGCGATGGCCGCCGTCATACTGCTGCTCTTTAATCCTCGTTCGGTGTCGCTGCTCGGATTCATGGCCCTGGCAAGTTTTGCTGACAATGTCTCACACTGGCCGAAATTGAGCAATCACACGTTTGCTTCGGGGCTGATCAACGGCACGATCCTGCTGGCCGTGCTCTGGACGCTTTACCAAAACCGGCGCCAGATCGGCAAGCCGGGATGGAGCTGGTACACGCTGGGTTTGAACGATCGCGAAGCGACGAATGCCCTGCTCGAACGCTTTGCTCCGGTCATGCGCGCGGCAGTGATTATCATTTACCTCTTCGCCGTGTTGCACAAGCTCAATTGGGATTTTTTGAATCCGGCGATCAGTTGCGGCCCGGCGATGCTGCATGATTTGACCAGCCGGCTTCCGTT
>SZPB01000641.1 GCA_030263535.1 Cytophagia bacterium CHB2 | reverse complement strand
AATAAATCGGCCGCGCCGGAGCGGCTCGTGGATATTGCCATTGCTCTGGATGGTAAAAAAGATGAACCGGTGGCGACCATTGTTAAACGGCTGAACAAATTCGCCGGCATCCCGGATAAACTCTCAGCCGCGGGCGTGAAGGCGGAACAAATTCCAGCGATGGTCGAACAGGCGTTTGAAGATGCAAGCCATTTGCTCAATCCGCGTTCGGTAATAAAAGACGATCTGAAAAAATTGTACGAAAAGGCGCTCTAGTGCGCGATTAGCTTTTCAACGTTAGAAGGAAATTCTGAAAGTTTAGGGCAGAACAATTTGCCGGCAGAACGATTTGAAATAATTCTGTCGATAAACCATCCTGCCAAAGTTTTTGGCGATGCTCGGTGATTTCGGCGGAAAAGCGTTATTGCCGATGATTACCGAAGACAACGAATTTTCGCCGAATGGTTTTTTGCTGCTCCGCAAAAGCTTTGATTTGCAGTTTGTCTGCAAATCAGGGTAGACTCTTACCTTAAAAGTTTATTCATATGTTGTATGTCATCCAGCCGGGAGCCTGTGACGTTGCAGGCAGCTTGCCGAGTCCTCCACAGGATTCGCCTGAATGACGTTCCGAAGGAGCTACTCCAACAGATTAAGGTACCAGCGTACTAGCGTGAAGCGATTCATTAAAAAATTGATTTCACCGCTTCGTGCATACCTCGCCGGTCAACGGCGTTTTTCATTAATCACCTCATCATATCTTGGCTTCAGAACATTTCAAAAATTCACTCACCGATATTCCCGGTATTCACCTCGGGCAATTGACGCTTGCCGAAGGTGAGGTGCAAACCGGCATTACCGTGATTCTACCTTATCCCTTAAACGTGCGTAATCGCAAGCTCTTCTTGGGCAGTTTTGCCTCCGGCAATTGGAACGAATGGACCGGCTTGCACGTGGCGCAAGATTTCGGCACGTTTTCCTCGCCGATTGTTTTGTGCAATGCCACAACGGTAGGCATCGCTTACGATGCTCTCATTTCCTTCGGCCATCAGCGCGAGCCGGGTTTGCCCATCGACAATGCCTGGCCGCCGATCGTGATTGGCATCGATGACGGCTATCTCAACGATTTGCGCCAGCGCCGCATTACGCAGGATCAAATTTTGCAAACAATTCATGCCGCCAATGATGCCGCGCCGGCGAATGGCAGTGTTGGGATCGGGCGAGGGTTGTGCGCCTTCGGCGGCAAGGGCGGCGTCGGCGATGCTGCACAATTTGTGCAAATCGGGGAGCCGCGTTTTACACTCGGCGCTTTTATTGCGGCAAATGGCGGACGTTTGCCGGATCAAAATGGCGCTGAGTTGCCGCGTTCGGTTGTGCCAGGTTTTGTGATGATTTTGGCGACAGATGCACCACTCTTTCCCGAACAATTGCGCCGGCTCGCGGAGGCCGGCGTGCGCGGGTTGGATCGCATCGGCATCAATACTAAAGAAGATCAACAGCTCGCCCTGGCATTTTCCACCACGAATACGATCGACAACGCCTTTGAAGAGAAATATCAATTGTTCCATGAACGCTGGCTAGGGCAAGAAACGCTTGCCCAGCTTTGTGAAGCCGCCGGCGCGGTGGCGATGCAGGCGCTGCGCAAAGCATTGCTGCAATCAGAAGCGGTTTCCGGCAGAAACGGCCGGATCGTTCATCCGATAGCCTCGAACGTGATCAACTGGGAAGGCTTGCTTCAGGAAGGATAGCTCATGGTGAATGTTCGCGATTACAATCGTGCGGCGTGGAATCGTGAAGTCACACGCGGCAACCGCTGGACGATTCCGGTTAGTTCCTCGGTTATTGCTGCTGCGCGGCAAGGGCAATGGGAAATAATTTTGACGCCCTCGAAACCGGTTCCGCGTTCATGGTTCCCCGAATTGCGCGATTGCAATCTTCTTTGCCTCGCCTCCGGCGGAGGGCAGCAAGCGCCGATTCTCGCCGCGGCCGGCGCTCGCGTAACCGTGCTTGACA
>SZPB01000640.1 GCA_030263535.1 Cytophagia bacterium CHB2 | reverse complement strand
GGGGACAGTGGTGAGGTCTGTCCATACCTCAGGATTGGCTGGCCTTTTCAGCCAATTTTTGAAAAAGAACATGAAAATTTGCCAAACTACAGTTACTTAACTTCCTTAAGGGAGGAAATGTATGGTAAAACGACAATGGCTCTCGCGGGTATCGCTGTTACTGTTCACACTCGTGGTTGCGTTAGCGCCGCTTTCGTTATGGGCGCAAACCGCGACTTTAAAGGGAACAGTGACAGATGCGGAGAGCAAGGAGAAACTGCCCGGCGCCAGCGTCGCGGTCACTTCTCCCGGCCTCGCACCGACCGGAGCAGCGGCAGATGCCTCCGGTAATTTTGAAGTGCCCAACCTGCCGGCCGGTACCTACACGATCACGGTTTCGTTCATCGGCTACGAGAGAAAAGTTCTCACGAACGTGACATTGGCTGCTGGTGAAACCAAAACAGTGGACATTGCGGTCGAGCCCTCCGGCATTTCGCTCAACCCGGTGGTCATCTCGGCTTCGCGGCGCCAGGAAAAAGCGCTTGAAGCGCCGGCAGCGGTTTCGGTTCTTGAAGCGACGCAGATCCGTGGCCGCGCGACCACCAGTCCTACCGATTATTTGCGAGGCTTGCCTGCGGTCGATATCTCCTCCAACGGCATTTCTCAAAGCAATGTGACTGTGCGCGGTTTCAACAACATTTTCTCCGGATCATTGCTCTCGCTCGTCGACAATCGTTACGCCAACGTGCCCTCGCTGCGCCTGAATGCCTACAATTTTATTCCAACCACCAGCGAAGATATTTCCCGCATCGAAGTGGTGTCCGGGCCAGGCTCGGCTTTGTATGGCCCGAACAGCGCCAGCGGGGTAATGCATATCATCACCCGTTCACCATTCGAATCTCAGGGAACGACGCTCAGCATTGGTGGCGGCGGCCGTGATTTTGTCAATCTTTCACAACGTGAGCCGCAAGGCGGACGCAACATCTATTTGACGGCTCTGCGCCATGCCGGCCTGTTGGGACATAATGTTGGGTATAAAATTTCAGCGCAATACTATAAGGGACATGATTGGGAAAGTTCGGATCCCGCTGAGCCGGATTCCATTCAACTCTATCGCCAAACCACAACGGGCAATGTGCCGGTCGGCGAAAAAAGGCTGAATTCGCGCGATTTCGACGTTGAAAAAATCGCTGCCGAAGGCCGCATGGATTTTCGCTTGAACAACGAATCCACCCTTATTTTAAGCGGCGGCTTCAACCGTGCGAGCAATATTGAATACACCGGTATTGGCGCGGGACAGGCCGTTGATTGGACCTATAGCTATGCGCAAGCGCGTTTTCTCTACAAAAACCTTTTCGTGCAGGGTTTTGTGAATCAAAGCAATGCGGGTGATACCTACTTGCTGCGTGACGGCGCGCTCATCGTTGACAATTCCAAACTCTATGTCGGTCAGATCCAGCACAGCATGATGCTCGGCCAGCGCCAACGCTTTACATACGGCGTTGACGCCCTGCTCACTCGGCCAGATACAGATAACACCATCAATGGCCGCAATGAAAACGACGATAGCAGCAACGAGTTTGGAGCATATGTCCAGTCTGAGACCCAGTTGTCTTCCAAACTCGATTTGTTGCTGGCTGCGCGTGTTGATGACCACAATCGCATTAAAGATCCGGTGTTCTCGCCGCGCGCCGCGCTGGTCTTCAAACCCAGCACTTCGCATAATTTCCGCGCCACCTACAATCGTGCGTTCAGCACGCCCTCCAGCTTGAACCTGTTTCTCGACATCTCCGCCGGACAGGATATCTTCGGGTTCCGCCGGCTCGGATTGCAGTCCGCGTTTCCGTTCGATATCACCACAGACGCGCGCACGCAGGGTGTGCCCAAATCAGGCTTCAATTTCAGCCGCAGCGCCAACGGCTTGCCGCAATTCCGCTCGCCGTTTGCTCCGGCTGCCGGCTTGTCAGCCTCAACTTATATCAACTGTAGTTTGGCAAAAATCAGTTCTTAG
>SZPB01000639.1 GCA_030263535.1 Cytophagia bacterium CHB2 | reverse complement strand
GATTTAAAACTTGCGCCATAGCCCCACCGCCCGCCCGCGGGCGGGCGGTGGGGCGAGCAGGAGCCATCAAAAATTTCAACTAAAAAAAGGATTGACTCCCTCCTGCGTCCCGCAGGACGAGACCAGATCAATTTTAGCCGGCCAGATACCAAAGAATCCAATGGGGTGAATCCCAAGTTGGGTCGCCCCGAATAAGTCGGGACGCGAGAGTTTCCACCCGCCGTTGCTGCTCACACCCCGCGCATGTTCGGCGGCCAGATGTATTTGTGCAATTGCACTTGAAAACGGGCCCTGACGCCGTCCGCCAACATCCATTCGGCCAGCTTGCGGTAATTCATCTCATTAAAAACCGGCGAAAATAACAGCGCAAAGCGTTCGTCCAGCCGATGCCGGCGAATGGTTGCCAGCGCCCAGTCATAATCGCGGCGATCTTTGATCACAAATTTGATTTGATCGTGCGGCGACAAAATGTCGAGATTCGGCCAGTAGTTTTTATCCGATTCTTCACTTCCGGGGCATTTGAGATCCATGATTTTGATCACGCGCGCATCGAGTTTCGACAAATCCAGGCTGCCGCCGGTTTCCATTAAAACCGTATAGCCCTGCGCCAGCAGGCGCTCGCTCAATTCGTAAATCTCCTTTTGCAGCATCGGCTCACCGCCGGTCAGCTCCACCAGCTTGCAATCATAGCTTCCCACCTTTGCCATGATTTGATCCAGGCTCATTTCTTCCCCGCCGTAAAAAGAGTATTCCGTGTCACACCAAACGCAGCGCAAGTTGCAGCCCGTGGTGCGAATGAACACGCAGGGCAAGCCGCTGAACGTTGATTCGCCTTGAATCGAGTAGAAGATTTCGGTTATTCTCATAGCCTTTTTGGAGATTTGACGTCTTTATTCGCGTTTACGTCATGCTTGAGCGGCAACGTAGAGACGTTCCGGCGGAAAATCTCTACGAGCAATCACGCTGCGGCCCGAAGGATTGCAAGGGATTCATCGACTTCTGGAACCATCATGCACAACGGCGGCGCGGCGCGCACGACGGTGGTATGATGCAGCGTCCAACCAATAATCAATCGCGCCTCCCGGCAGTTCTTCACGAAATGTTGCGTTACCTCCTCGGAAGTGAATTCAATCGCAAAGAAACTGCCCAGCCCTCGCACCTCTTTGATAGATTCATTGTCTTGAGCAACACGCCGAAGCTCATTTAAAAAACGCGCACCGTTTCGAGCGCTCGCCTCAACCATTTTTTCCTCCAACAAAACTTCCAATGCCGCGAGACCAGCGGCGCAACTCAACGGATGCCCGCCGAAGGTGGTGACATGCGCCAGCGGCGGATCATGCGACAAGGTTTGCATGATCTCACGCCGGCCAATGAAAGCGCCCAGCGGCAAACCACCACCCAAAGCTTTTGCCAGGCAAATGATATCGGGCTGAACCTGCCAATGCTCGCAGGCGAATAATCTTCCGGTGCGGCCAAAGCCGGTGATCGCTTCATCTGCGATCATCAGCGCGCCGGTTTCATCGCAACGCTGGCGCAGCGCGGGCAGAAATTCCGCAGAGGGAATGCGCACACCGGCTTCGCCTTGCACCGGCTCGAAAAGCACGGCCGCAGTTTGTACATCGATCTTCTTTAATGCAGAATGATCATTGAAGGGAATGAATTCAACGTTTTCTAACAACGGCTCAAACGGCCGGCGATAATAATTGCTGGACATGGCGGACAGCGCGCCAAAAGTGTCGCCGTGATAGCCGCCTGCGAAGGCGATATACTTTTTTCGGCCGCTGTATTTGCGCGCGGTTTTGAGGGCGCCTTCAACCGCTTCCGCGCCGCTGTTACAAAAGAAAACCACACCGTCTTTCACCGGCACGAGTTCGGCAAGGCGCCGCGCAAACGTAACCTGCGATTCTTGCACGTATTCGCCATAAACCATCACATGCAGATGCTTCTGCATTTGCGCCTGAAGCGCGGCCAGCACGTTGGGATGACCATGGCC
>SZPB01000638.1 GCA_030263535.1 Cytophagia bacterium CHB2 | reverse complement strand
AGCACACAAACGTTGAGCATTCCGAAAAAGTCGCGCCATCAAGCCGAGGCCATGCGCTTTATCGAGTTCATGCTCAACACCAAAAACATGACGCACCTCGCGCAAAGCGATTGGATGATTCCCACGCGGCAATCGTGCTTGCGGTTGCCGCAGTTTCAAACGGCAAATGACGGCTGGGACATTGTTACACAATCTGCTCAATATTTGACCGTCGGGCCGTGGCTTGGCGCTCCGGGCTACGTCGAATGGAAGAGCCGGGTTGCCAACCCGGTTTTGCAGGAATTCTTTGCCAACCGGCTCTCACTTGCAGAAACATCGAAGCGCATCGAAAGGGAAAGTAACCTCGTGTTATCGCGATATCAAATGCGGGACGAACCATGGTGACGGAACTCGTCGATCGTGCGCGTGGCGCGTTCATGGGCCTTGCCATCGGCGATGCGCTCGGCAGTCCAACCGAAGGAAAAACTCCGGCGCAAATTCAGCAGCGTTGGGGACGCGTTACAGATTTTTTAACGGAACAACCGGCCGGCACGGATGACACGGAATATGCTTTGTTCAGTGCGCGTTTGCTGCTGCGCCATGGCTTTGCTTTGACCTCGGCAAACGTGGCACAAGCCTGGCGCGACGAAATCATCTCGGAAAAAAACGAATACAAAGGCGCCGGTTTCAGCGAGATTCTGACCATCGCAAATCTTAAGCGCGGTTTGCAGCCGCCGCAATCCGGGCAACATCTTCACAGTTGGAGTGATGGCCTGGCCATGCGCGCCGCGCCTTACGGCATTGCTGCAGCCGGTAATCCCCAACTCGCGGCAAAGCTGGCTGAAATTGACGGCGCCGTGAGCCATGCCGGTGAAGGCATTTATGCGGGAAAAGCCGTCGCCGCGGCCGTTGCACGTGCCATGAGCGGAGCGGATGATGATCAAATTCTCGCGGCCGCGCTGCAAGCCGTTCCGGAAGAGTCCTGGTGTGGGTATGCGATCCACACAGGCATTGCAATTGCGCGGAATCACCTCGAATTCTGGGACGCTCCGCAAGCGTTATATGATGCGCTGGTGTGCCGTTATTATCATTGGGCTGATCTCGCGCCGGAAGCCGTGGGTTTGGCATTCGGTGTGATTGCCGCTGCCCGCGGCAATTTTGAGCAGGCGGTGATTGGCGCGGTGAATGCCGGTCGCGACACGGATACCGTTGCCGCGATTTGTGGCGCCATTACCGGCGCGAAACACGGCTATTCTTCACTGCCCGCGCATTGGTCAAGCAGAATTCAAGCGGCGCGCGGCGCGTGCATTAAAACCGTTGCGGGTATGGATATTCTATCAACCGCAGAGGCCCTGGCAGCGCTTGCTGCCCGCCAGGAGGATGTTGATGAATGATCTCCGCCTGCGCGTGCGCAATGCCATGCTCGGCCTGGCATTGGGTGATGCGATAAGCTGGCCTGCGATGTTTCATCGCAGCGTTGCATTGCCATTTTGGACCAGGCGAATCCGCCGTGAAATTGATGCCGCCTCCGAAGATAACAACACGCTTCCCGTAGCCATGCCGTTTTCGTTGAATCGGCCCGCTGAAGCGTTTTTGTTGGCCCCGGCAGACGATACGGAATGGGCGGCATTCACCATGAAAAATCTCCTGCGTCAGCGCGAAAATTTTGATGGTGATCTCTGGTTTTCAAGTTGGCAGGAGTTGGCGCACGCCGAAAACATCAAAGCCAGTGTGAGCATTCAAGTCGCGCTGGCGCATCTGCGAAAATCAATACAACCGCCGAACAGCGGCCGCTATAATCCGCATTATTTCGATGACAGCGCCGTCGCGCGCGCTGTGCCCATTGGCGTCGTTTGTGCCGGGCAAGCTCAAGTTGCAGCAACTCTTGCCGCGCGTGACGCCGAAATCACAAATGCGGAAGACGGGTTATGGGCGGCGCAAGCCATGGCGGCCGCAATCAGCATGGCGGGCAGCGGCGCGGCGTTGGATGTGGTTTTGGCGTGTGCTCTCGCGCAGCTTCCGTCG
>SZPB01000637.1 GCA_030263535.1 Cytophagia bacterium CHB2 | reverse complement strand
AGATTTCTTGTTTTTCACAAGGGCTCCTGATTATGTGGTTGTCTGCCTTCAAGATAGGAGCCATCAGAAAAATTTCAACTAAATTTAGGACAAAATCCGGTGAGAACAAATACCGGGCAAAATTCAGGTATTTAAATGACGATCCTAAGATTTTTTTGCCTTTTTGACTTTGCGCATCAACTCCGACTTGCCTTCGATGACTTTTCCATCCGGCTGGGTGACTTTGTAAGTTCCGATCAGCTTGTTGTCAACGAGCTCATACGTACGTTCGATCGTAGCCGGGCCTTCCAACCTGAGCGTGAATTTATTGCCTGTACGCGTTTCTGTGCCGCGATAAACGCCGCGCATGCTGTCGAACCAATAAGAAGTGATTGCACCGGTCGCCTGATCCTTCGTCGCGTAGCCCACCATTTTGTAAACCATGCTTTTGTCCTTCGCCGTGACTTTGGTGCGAATAAATTGTTTGCGCAGTTCCCACTCAACCTCGACCTCGTCTTCCGAGCGCCCCAGGGCATCTTCCGACCAGCCTTCCCACTCGCCTACCAGTGAGGCCCACAACTCATCTTCAACCGGCGCAGGCGCGGTTACTTGTTCTTGTGCGAACGCGGATAAAGCAAGCAACAGAATGCCAGTGGAAAAGATCACCCAATTCTTACGCATAAAAGCCTCCTTTACTAAAGTGAAACAAATCCATTGAACGATGTCAACAGCGTCACCAGCAAGAATGAAACAAGGAAAATCATTTTCGTCAAGCATAATTTTCTATTTTTCCGACGGCAACCCGGGCGGGGCGCTGTGAAGAGTGAAGTTCGCATCAAGCATTTGATCAATGAACGCCATATTTCCAGCGCTCTGGCCTTCGTCGAAAAAAGCGCCGAACGAGAGTGCTGTTTTATTCGGATGACATACGCTTTCTCATTAACTTTGGTGTGCTCTTGGGGGATGGGTTTGTTTTGTTCAGAAAATATGCAGTCTCACAGCCGAACATTTTCAAGAAGCATCTTCTGCAATTTTGAGGACGTTTGAATCTTTTTCAAGATCACGATCAATGCGCCAAAGCATCGCAGCAGAAAGACTACCTGCCAAAAACATAATCGCCCACAAAAAAATCGCGCCGAGCTTTTCCAGCAAAAACGTGCCGAGCCAGCCGCTCAACGTGAAGCCCAGGCTGAACGTCATTTGATACATGCCCATGTACTCGCCGCGGCGTTCCTCGGACGCAACCTCTGCCATATAGGCCACTGCTCCCGGCAGAAAAACCATTTCACCGAACGTCCAAATTGCCACGGCAAGTGCGGCGCTCCAAAAACCGGAAACGCCGGCAGTGGCGCCAAAGCCGGCGCTGATGAGAAACGCGCCGAACGCAAGCGCATGGCGATGCGGCCAATGCGTCATTGCGATGTTGAGCGGCACTTCGAAGATGACAATGAGCAGCGTATTCACGGTAAACAGTATGCCGTAAGCCGATTCGGGCAGATGAATATCATGCACAAGAAACAAAGGCAGCGCGCCCTCGTGCTGAAAGAAAACAATGACGACCGGAATAATGGCGAATAGAAAAAAGAGCAGGCGTTTGTCCTGCAAGACTTTGAAGCGTTGCGCCTGCAAACCGACGGAAGCAGCGTGCGCAACATGCCGTGCGTGATGCCGTGTGGTCAAAACGAGAAGGATACCGGCCAGCAGCGACGTTGCGCCGTCCACCCAAAAGATGAGCGGATATGAAATCATTATAATGAAACCGCCGGCCAGCGGCCCAACGCTCATGCCAAGATTGATTGCCAAGCGGTTGAGCGAATACGCCATTTTGCGCTGCGGCGGTGTGACGATATCAACGATTGCTGCCAGGCTTGCCGGACGAAAGGCCTCGCTCGCAACAGCCCACATCAGGGTCAAACCCAAAATGGCAATAAAGCTTTGGGCAAATGGAAAAATCAGCAAGAGCGCACCGGAGAGCAGCAGCGAAATTTTCATTTGAAGAAATGGGCCGATGCGATCGCTGAGTTTGCCC
>SZPB01000636.1 GCA_030263535.1 Cytophagia bacterium CHB2 | reverse complement strand
CGCCGCCCGGACGACGTCATTTTTTGCGAAAATGGCGCGTGGAAGTTTGCCGATAAAGTCATCACCGACCACGGCGAGCGCTACGGCAATCTCAGTGTGGCGGAGGTATTGGCGAAGTCGAGCAATATCGGCACAACCAAACTGGCGCGCTTGGCGCGCAAAGAAAAAATTTATCGCTATGCGCGCGATTTCGGTTTTGGCATGCCGTCGCGCGCGGGCATCGAAGGCGAAGCGAACGGCACGCTCAAAATGCCCGGCGAATGGTCCGGTTATACGATTGCTGCAATGGCCATGGGGTATGAAGTGTCCGTAACCGCCGTGCAAATGGCAATGGCTTACGGCGCCGTCGCCAACGGCGGTCTGTTGCTGCAGCCGAAAATTCTCATGGCGCGCAGCGATGCGCACGGCCGCGTCGAACGCTTCGACGAGCCGCAGGTTGTGCGGCGCGTTTTGACCAAAGACGTGGCGGCAGAGCTGGCGCACATGTTCGAAGGCGTGGTGAAAAACGGCACCGGCAAGAATGCCGCCCTGGAGGGCGTTCGCATCGCCGGTAAAACCGGCACCGCGCACCGCGCGCTGCAAAATGCCCGCGGCTATTCGCACAGCGATTATATTTCTTCGTTTGTGGGATTTTTCCCGGCGGAACAGCCGCGCTATTTGATCTATGTCATGCTCGAAAATCCCCGCAGAGATCATTGGGGCGCTTCCGTCGCAGCGCCCACCTTCCGGCAGATTGCGCAGCGCATTCTCGGCGCAGAGCCGTCGTTCACCGAACGGCCGGGAATGCCTCATGAAAATTTCACGGAAAACTACAGCGAGACAATTATGGACACTCGAAAAATTGTGTTGCCCGATCTCACCAGTCGCCATCGCAACGTCGGTGAAGAAATTCTCAAGAGCCTCGAGCTCAAACCGATTTGGGATGGCGAAGGCGATTTTATTCTGAATCAAATGCCGCCGCCCGGCTCAACGGTGTTGCGGAACTCGCCCATCACGTTGCAGCTTTTTGAGGTTGGCCAACTGGCGCGGCAAGCGCGCATGCCCAATCTCATAGGACTCTCGCTGCGCCAGGCATTGCGCCAGCTTTCTCTTGCAAATGTGGAAGCGCGCGTCGTGGGCAGCGGTACGGTGGTGCAGCAATATCCGCCGCCCGGAACGCCTATCAGTTCGGGCGTGCGCTGCGAATTGCGTTGCCGCTCCGAAGTTGTGGTTGCGCAGGAAGCCGTGTTACAATAAAACAGGTCAACGCAACGGCTTCGCGAGCATGACGTTTGGAGTAACGAATCAAACACAAACGAAGGCGATGTTTAGGAGCGACGATTAAATAACTTTCCCAATCTCCAACCGCGAATAGGCGCGAATCATCGCGAATTAAAAAGCATTAGCGACCATTCGCGTTGATTAGCGGTTTAAAGAAAATGAGTAAGTTATTTAAATGGCAATCCTTAATCGTCTTGTTTTACCGCGTGAACAAATGCCGAATCTGACTTGAGGCGAACGGCCTATGCCGATTATTCTGACATTGGGAGAAGTGTTGCGCGCGTGCGGCGCGCATGCTCGTTTTGTGGGAGATGACAGCATTCTCAGAACACGCCCGGCAGCTTTTTCGATTGACTCGCGCGCTTGCCAGGCAGGCGATTTGTTCTTTGCGCTGTCCGGCGACAAATTCGACGGCCATGACTTTTTGAATCAGGTGTTCGAGAAGCAAGCATTGGCGGCCGTAGTTGCCGCAAGCAAATATGATCAAATCCCATCCCAGCGCCGCAACCTCATCATCGTCGCAGATGTGCTGGAAGCTTTGCAAAATCTTGGTCACGCCATGCGCAAACGTTGGGGCGGGCCTGTGCTCGCGCTGACCGGCAGCAACGGCAAGACCACGACGAAAGAGATGGCGGCGGCGGTTTTGGCGCAAAAGCACGTCACGCACAAAACCTCGGGCAATTCGAACAATCATATCGGCGTGCCGCTCACATTATCACAACTGACACACGCGCATGAAACGGCAGTTGTT
>SZPB01000635.1 GCA_030263535.1 Cytophagia bacterium CHB2 | reverse complement strand
AAAAAGCCAGCGAGAGTCTTCGCCTAAAAAAGCGGAATACCGGCAAGCTGAGGCTTGAAATCACCTTTAGCGACGGCAAGAAGGCGATTGGTCAAGCAGTTCTGCCGGCCCCGGCATTTCTAGCGCATGCGCTGTACCCTTGCGCCAAAGAATTATTGTATCGGCTCACACAGCGCCGCGTGCGGGTGCGCACCATTATTCTCGCATCGGCAAAACTCTCGCCGCAAGCCCGGCAGCTTGATTTGTTTTCAGCGGAAACCGTTTCGCGCGCGGAGAAGCTGCAACAGGCAATGGCGCGTGTGCGCGAGCGCTTCGGTGAAAAAGCGGTGGGGTATTTGCGGTTGAATTGATCAAAACTGTGAGGAGAGGCGATGGCGCGAACACTGGCAGACTACGAACGCTTGGTCAAATGGGGAAGCTGTAGCTGGAATTATCTTCAAGGCTGGAAAGGCGTGGTTTATCATGGCAAACAGGATGAAACGGATTTGCCTTTGTTTCAGGGCAATGATGTTTTATCAAATGGCACAATGGTGGTTGCCCCGACTAAAATGAAAAAGGCGGCTGATTATGGTGCGGAGCTACTGTCGCAATATTGTGCTTACGAACATTTTTCAACGCTCTGTTTTGATATGACCCATTACCGGCCATTTAGTGCGGAGGAGCTGGCCGGCTTTGCGCAATACCTGAAACCAGGCTTTCCGGTGGTGATTAAGGTCTGGGATGCCATTACCAAAATCGGCCAGTGGCAGAGAGTGGGCAAAGCGCAATACGAGCGCCACAGCAATCGTAATTTTCTCAATCCCAGAGTTTTTGTCGATCAGTTCTTGCCGCCGTATCGCCAGGCGTTTGCTGAACACGTCGGCATGTTCTTGTTCGAATTCATGCGCCTGGGATATTATGACGACGAGAAAAAACGCTGGAGCAATTACGATCCGCGCAAATTCAACCAGGCCTTGCATGAGTTTCTTGGCGCATTGCCGAAAGATTTCCGCTATGCCATTGAAATTCGAGATCGCAACCTGGTTAATGCAGAATATGCCCGGGTGTTGCGTTATCACGGGGTGGCGCATTGCTTCAATCAGTGGGAATCTATGCTCTCGTTAGAGGAGCAATTTGATATTGTGGGCTTTACCGCGAAGTTTGCTGCCATCCGCGTGTTGACACCTCCGCGCGTGAAATATGCTACAGTGCAAAAATCGTATGCCCCATATGATCGCATTCATGAGCGTTTGCCCAAAATGCGCACCGGCATTGTTTCGCTCATTGAACGCGCCCTGAGCAGTCTGGTGTATTTGTCCATCGTGATCAACAACCGCGCCGAAGGCCATGCCCCGGCAACGGTGCGGGAATTGGATGGCGCGATGCGCATGAAACTCCGTGCGGATGAGAATGGGCGGGATCGCGTTTAAGTGTCCTTCGGTTTGATGCAGTCTGCAATATCGTTCTTAGGGCTGTTCACGATGGTCGAGACTTCGTAAGCGGCCATCTCTTTCGCCGGATATGCCACGAGCATGCCTTGCAGTTTGTCCAGGTCTTCGCCCTGGAGCCAGGCATCTTCCAAATCCGGTGGAATAATCACCGGCATGCGGTCGTGAATCTTCTTCATCAAGGCGTTGGGCGCGGTGGTGATGATGGTGAAAGTTTTAATCTCCTTGCCGTTCGCATCCTTCCATCTTGACCAAAGGCCTGCCATGCCAAAGAGTTGGCGGTTTTTCAGTGTGAGGCGCAGCGGTTGCTTGGTATCCCTGTCGGCGAAGCCCTTAGCAGCCCTGTATGCCGATGCTGGGAAACCACCCTGCTGATGTGTGGTCGATACGAAAAGGTACCGTACTGGGGGAGTGGGGGCGGAGAAACGACGTCGGCACAACGCGACTCGGCATTAAAAACGCCACCTCCGAATGGTAACCGTATCATAAGTTCACACGATGCCGTGGCAAATATGGTATTTAACCCGCATGGTGACGGGCAGGTACTCACCTCGGCAGAACTGATGGAGTGCGATAATCTGTTTGTGCTTCCGGTTGCCGACA
>SZPB01000634.1 GCA_030263535.1 Cytophagia bacterium CHB2 | reverse complement strand
GGCGGGGACAGTGGTGAGGTCTGTCCATACCTCAGGATTGGCTGGCCTTTTCAGCCAATTTTTGAAAAAGAACATGAAAATTTGCCAAACTACAGTTCTTATAGAAAGTCAGCAATTCTTTTTGCCGTTCGAATTGAACCCCCATGCCGCAAATTCCAATGATATCGGCGCGGGGCTCCAAAGGGATTGACTCGATGTTTTCATCAACTATTTTGACGTCCCACTCCGGCGGACATAAGGCAGCCAGCGTCGCCAAACCCAAAGGAGGGTTCGTGGTTCTTTTATCGGGAAAAATCGTGTTCGTTACCCACTTAAAACTCCAAAAACTCTCGGGCAGCTTGGGATTGATCAATAATAAATTCATAACTCACGTCCTCCATGAATTTGATTAGCCAAGAGCCGGCCGTTCGAAGCGTTCATCGATGCGCGTGCCATCGTCTATTTCGTATCCATAATGACCGGCAAACCGTCTTTCCCGGCGCCGACGATAATCACTTTGGTGTTTGATGATTGCGCGAGCTTTTCAGTTGCTTCAATTCCCTTCCAGCGCAGCAATTGTTCGCTGATGCCGGCCGCTACGATCGTCTGAAAATCGGCGATGCCTTTGGCTTCGATCCGTTTCCGGTCCGCCTCCTGTTTTTCCTTCGTGAGAATGAACTCCATACGCTGGCTTTCCTGATCGGCTTTCTGCTTTTGCTCGATGGCTTCGGTGAGTTGTACGGGGAGTGCGACATTGCGCAGCGGCGTGGTTTCAATTGTCACGCCGCGCGGAGCGACGGTCTTGGCCAGCTCTTCCTGAATATTCACGCCGAGCTGTTCCCGTTCGGTGGAATAGAGCGCGCTGGCCTGGAAGCTGGCCGCGACGGCGCGGCTGATGGAGCGGAATTGCGGTATCAGGATGATGGTTTCGTAGTCGCCGCCGGCCACAGTCTTGTAAACCCGAGCTGCAGAATCCGGGTTCAGCCGGTAGAGCGCGCTGATCTCCAAGCCGATGGTGAGGCCTTCGCGCGAAAGCACTTGCATGGTTTCCTTGTGTTCTTTCGTTTGAATGGAGAATTTGATGACGCGCGCCAGCGGATTCACGAAATTGATTCCCGCCGGCAGCGCCCTCTCGGACACGATGCCGAAGAAATCTACCACGCCCACGTGTCCCGCCGGGATCTGCGTGAAGCACTGCACCAGCGCAACAATTGCGAAAACGCCCATGGCGAGAATGCTCGCCGTGCCGATGGGCTGAGAGATGCCGCTTTCTTGCCGCGCCGCGCTGCGCCACACAAAAAGTGCGGCTATGGTTGCCAGTACCGCCAAGATAAAAATCATGATGAACTCCTTCGATTTTTTGGGTTGCATTGTTGGTCAACTCCCCAACTTCCTGCGGCCTGCCCAGGAACGTGAAGCACATGTCAATGACGTGGCTATTCCGCCTGACAGGCAATTGATTAACACCATAGAATGCAACAAAATGTGTTTAGTAGCAAGTTATGCATTCTGTATCTTTCTCATCAGCGCCATGGGTTGGCTAACGCCTTTGAACACGACTTCGACGCCCGAACTGCCGGCGCTGCTGAACTCAACGTCTCCGATGCCGATGAGTCTATGAAAGAGCGTCTGCTTGACGTTGATGTTGCGCAAGTCTTCCACGCGAATGGCTCGTACCTCCCTCGCGATGATGCCACGATGGCTTTGAATGATGTCGCCATTAACCGTGAATCGCCATGAATAGTGCCGAACGATAATGATCAAGCCAACGATCAAAAACGGCGCCGCCAGCAGGGCCGTCATTTTAAGATTGTCAAGCGGGGCGCTGGTTCCGAACCAGGGTAAAAAGGGCAGCAGAAAAAGCGCAATGGCCAGAATGATCAACAGCCATTGCTCACGCCATGCGGATCTGATATTGAATGTCATGTGTCTGCCTCTTCATTTTATTCAAATTACTGTAGTTTGGCAAAAATCAGTTCTTAGACATAGCCAGGTATTGGCTTTGGAAGCTTCCAGGCATTATATTTGTTGTCAACAGATCAATCTCGGAG
>SZPB01000633.1 GCA_030263535.1 Cytophagia bacterium CHB2 | reverse complement strand
AGAAAACAAATCATTGGTTCTCAAGAGACTGATTCCCGCAATCGACCATTAATCAATTTTAATAGAGATTCACCGGAATGAAACCCTCAACAATAAATACCGAATCGATTCTAGCCGCCGCCAACAATCTGCGCTGGGAGGTGGGCGACAATCTGCATGATGCGTTGATGGACGCCATCTATCAGGATGCTGCGCGCATCGCAGAGCGCACCGTCACCAAATCCGGCGACAAACCGAGATTTGATTGGGATCGCGTGCTCGACAGACTTCTCACCAGTCGTCTTACCGGCGTGCCCATCATGCTGCTGTTGCTGACGCTGGTGTTTTGGCTGACCATCGCGGGCGCAAACGTGCCGTCCGGCATGCTGGCTTCTTTGCTGATCGATACGCTTCATCCCCTTCTCAAAGGCTTCGCAACACAAATTGGCGCGCCCTGGTGGCTTTCCGGTTTTTTGTTTGACGGCATTTATTTGGCCGGCGCCTGGGTGGTCAGCGTGATGCTGCCGCCCATGGCCATCTTTTTCCCGCTGTTTACCTTATTGGAAGATTTTGGCTATCTGCCGCGCATCGCCTTCAATCTCGACAATCTTTTTCGCAAATCCGGCGCGCACGGCAAACAAGCGCTGACCATGAGCATGGGCTACGGCTGCAATGCCGCCGGCATCATTGCCACGCGCATCATCGATAGCCCGCGCGAGCGGCTCATCGCCATCATCACCAACAATTTTGCGCTCTGCAACGGCCGCTGGCCCACACAAATTTTAATGGCGTCGCTTTTTATTGGCGCCATGGTGCCCGCCGGCCTGGCGGGACTTGTCTCCGCCGGCGCCGTAGTCGGTGTGGCATTATTGGGCATCTTCTTGACATTTGTGATCTCGTGGTTCTTGTCACGCACAATTCTCAAAGGCGAAGCCTCGACCTTCAGCCTGGAATTGCCACCGTACCGTCCCCCGCAAATTTTGAAGACGTTGTATACCTCGCTGATTGACCGCACGATCTTTGTGTTGTGGCGCGCGGTTGTTTTTGCCGTGCCCGCCGGCGCCGTCATCTGGCTGCTCAGCAACATCCCGATCGGCGAGCTTAGCATTGCCGAGCACATTATCAATTTCTTCCATCCTTTTGGCTTGCTCATTGGGTTGAATGGCGTGATTTTGCTGGCTTACCTCATCGCGATTCCCGCGAATGAAATCGTGGTGCCGACGATTCTCATGCTGTCTGTGCTCAGCGCAAAACTTGCAGGCTTTGGCGAGGGCGCCGGTGTCATGTTCGAGCTTGACGATGCCTCTGCTTACATGGCAATTTTCAACGCCGCCGGCTGGACAACGTTGACCGCGGTCAATCTCATGTTGTTTAGCCTGGTGCATAATCCTTGCTCCACTACGATCTACACCATTTACAAAGAAACCGGCAGCGCCAAGTGGGCCGCTTTTTCAGCGCTGATGCCGACTGTGTTGGGATTAATTCTGTGCTTTTTCGTTACGCAGGTGTGGCGGTTGGTGGCGGGGATGTAAGCGGGTAAGACGTTTTTTGCGCGACTCTTCAAAATTCTTCTGCGATCAAACGTAAAACAATATTCACAAAATTTTCCTAGCGGAAATATGAACCCAACGGCCTTGATCAGTTGGGTTCATTTATCGCTCCCTTTGCGCCTTCACATGCTGGCATGAACTATTGTTGCACCCTCTTTGCGCGCACTCGCCTTCACTTTTCCGCTGCAATTGCTTTAGCCACAGCCTCTGTAAAGCGCTGGCGGAATGCCGTCGAGCGCATGTTATCATGATCGCCGCGATTCGCCAAATTCGCCGCTTCCAACAAAATTGAGGTGGGCACGCGGCTGTAGCGAATAATGCCGGGCGTCCATTTGCGGCCGCCGCGATAAACATACTGCCGGATCGGCTCATACGTGTGTACCGGCACCCGGCTGCGCCGGAATGCGGCGATCAAGCTGCGGGCAAAATTCTCACTCGCGCTCTCCGCCTGCCGATTCTCCTTTGCCACAAACGAAATCGTGCGCCGCCGGCTTTCCGCATATCTGG
>SZPB01000632.1 GCA_030263535.1 Cytophagia bacterium CHB2 | reverse complement strand
CGACTTTTTGTTCCTCCGGCTTCGTGAACACCGGCGCAACGCTCGCGCCGGCCACGATCGTGCTGGGGGTGATGTACTCGGGTTGCAGCCCAAGTTTGGTTGCCAATTGCGGCTGGGAAACTACAGTGACAGTTTTTTGCGCAAGCTGCTCCGGATTCAGCACGACCTGCTGCAGACGAATGGTAGAATCTGGTTTCTTGGCTTCATCAACAATCTCTTGAAATTTGTCATGCGCCACAATGTTCAGGCGATCCACGGCCGTCACTCCCGTTCGCTTGCCATAGGGCAAACGCAAGCCGCGACCGATGGATTGCTCAATCAGCGTGCGGGCATTCGCGGCGCGCAGCGGCACGATCGTGTAGAGGTTCGTCACGTCCCAACCCTCTTTCAACATGTTGACGTGAATCACGATTTCCGTGGGCTCTTTTGCGCTTTCGACGGCGAGAAGGCGTTGGATCATTTCATCTTCTTCCGCGCCGGATTTGCTGGAATCGACTTGGATGACTTTATCTTTATAGCGCCCATCAAAAAAGCTTTCCGATTTGATCAACTGCAGCAACTGGCCGGCATGCGTCGTGTCGCGCGCAATCACCAAGAGAAACGGCTTGACGAATGAGTTGCCGGTTTCTCGCGCGTAGGTTTCCAGTTCCACTTTCACGCTCTCGTGCAGCCGGATACCGTCCTCGAGCTTCATGCGTTCAATCTCTTCAGCGGACATGCTGGAGGGATTGAAATCCTTGCGCGTCACCACGGCCGGCTCTTTGACGAATCCGTCTTCCATCGCACGTCTCAGTGGATAGTCGTAGATGACATTCTTGAATGCGATTGGGCCGCGACTGGTTTCCACAAACGGAGTGGCTGTTAGCTCCAATCCCAGCACCGGCTTCAACTCATTGATGGCGCGCACGCCAGCCGAAGCGCGGTAACGGTGCGACTCGTCCATGATCAGCACAAGATCTTTCAAGTCGGCAAGGTAATCGAAATAGCTTTCACCGATATATTCCGACAGCCGCTTGATGCGCGGCGCTCTGCCGCCGCGCACTTCGGAATTGATTTTGGAAATATTAAAAATGTTGATGTGCAACGCGGCCGCGAACAGTTCGCCCTCACGCACGCCTTTGCCGCTCTCGTAGTTATCGCCCGTAACAATCAAAGGCGGCTCGGTAGCAAACTCGGCGATGCCTTTGAAAACGTATTTCGGCGTGTTGGGCGTGAAGTCGGTGATGAGCTTGTTGTAAATGGTGAGGTTCGGCGCGAGCACGAAGAAATTGTTGATGCCGTGCGCCAGGCGCAGGAAGCTGATGAACGCGCCCATCAAGCGCGTCTTGCCCACGCCGGTGGCGAGCGCGAAGCAGAGAGAAGGGAAGTCTCTTTCGAAATCCGTCACGGTTGGAAACTCGCGGCGAATCGTGGCGAGCGCGGCTTCGCGTTCCACGCCTGCTTGCGGTGGAACGATCTCGGCAATGCGGTGTAAAATCTCCAAAGACTGGCGTTGTGGTGGCCGGAGACTCAAGCGTCCTGCAATGGCGTTGACGTGTCGGTTCATGCGGTTTTCCTTGCTGCTTGTCCTAGTGGTGTCGTATCGCAATGGTTTGATTCTACTCATACTCACGCAGTTGTTGCAAAATTTGCCACAACTGCATGGTCATGGTCTTTTCAGTTTTTTCGTCGCTTTCTCAAAGTCGCTTTCATACGATTGATCTTGAATCACCCGAAATTTCGAGTATTCTTCCTCGGCCAACGCTTTGGCGACCTCATGAGAGACTTTGCCTGCATTCTGCAAAATATCATATTCATTGAACTTCAAAAAGGCGTCCAGCTTCTCCACCCAGTCTTTCATTTTCATCGGAATCTGCCGCGCCGCTTGATTTTCGGCGTAATCAAGAAACATGGTCACGACGCGTTCCAGCGCTTTGATTTCTTTCTCTTCCAGATAGTTTTTGGCTATGCTCACGTCCGACTTCATGATTTTGCCGTGCGGCGCATTTTTCCACGTCGTCAATCCCATGTGCGGTGTTTGTTTGGTGATGGCCCAATGTAGCTTGTTCTGCACCGTCTTGAAGAAGGTCTGCGTGATTTCTGCGTCGCGATTGTAATCGATGCTGCACTGCTCGTAAATGTCGGTTATTTTCAGATAAAAGCGCCGCTCGCTCGCACGAATTTCACGGATGCGCTCGAGCAGCTCGTCGAAGTAATCTTTGCCAAAACGCTTGCCCTGCTTGAGGCGTTCATCATCCAATACAAAGCCTTTGATGATGAACTCGCGCAGCACTTGTGTCGCCCAAATGCGAAACTGCGTGGCTTGGCGGCTGTTGACGCGATAGCCGACGGCGATGATGGCGTCCAAATTGTAGAAATCCACTTCACGCGAAACTGAGCGCCCGCCTTCGTTTTGAACTATTCGAATTTTTCGAATAGTTGCCGGCTCCTGCAATTCGCCCGAGGCATAAATCTCTTTCAGATGATAATTGATGGTATTGACTTCTACCTCGAACAATTCGGCCATGCGGCGTTGGCTGAGCCAGAACGTTTCCTCCTGAAAAAACACTTCCACTTTCGCTGCGCCGTCCGGCGTGGTGTAAAGGATGAT
>SZPB01000631.1 GCA_030263535.1 Cytophagia bacterium CHB2 | reverse complement strand
AACAACAAGCACAGCCGTGAAGATGCGATGAACATGGTTGCCAACAATTACAAAGGCCTGGTGGATTTGTTCATCAAAGCCTCGGCTTGATTCCAGAACTGATCGTTTCCAGCGGGACGCGTCGCCAGATGCGTCCCGCTTTGTTTTGGTATCTCTTCCCTCTCTTACAGCCGGTTGAAATTTCAAGCAAGGATTTCATCATTTATGACCGTGGTCATTGCCGAACGAACTGAAGCTGACACCCCGCTGGCCGCGGCTTCTGTGGAAGCAACGCTGGTCGCCACCCTCGCCCAATGCGCGCCGTTTTTACTATCGGATTTTAAAACACGGCTGCGCAGACTCCTGGCTGATTTTCCCGCCGAACTTTCGCCAACACAATTTGAGCAATTCGAAAAGCGCTGCCTCGAGGCCGTGCGCCTCCGCCTGTCCCGGCTCACGAAAATTGCGCGGCCGCCGGAGGCATACCCGATGATGAGCACCGGCGGCATGCTCGATCATTTTAGCGATCGCCTCCTGCAAGATTTACAGGCTGCTTTCAATCGCACTCAGATCAAACACTCGCTATCTGCCGCAGAAAAACGTGAGATTATGCGCGGCATGCTGCGCACGCGCCATCTCGATGCCCGGCTTAAAAAATTCTTCATGAGCAGTGAAGTGAAACAGCCCGACGGCGCGCCGTTTCAGGGCAAAGGTTTTCGTTCGATGGGGCAAGAGGCGATTTACGCTGCTGCGATTCGCTTGAAGCGTGGCGAGGAATTTAAACAAAACGGCAATTATACCGGTGATTTTGTTGCGCCCATGATTCGTGATCTCGGGCTCGCATTGGCAATGGGGCAAAGGCCTTATGATGTGATGGCGGCGCAAATGGGAAAGATCGGCAAGCCGACAAACGGGAAGGATCTGCACATCGGAGATTTTGCCTGCGGCATCATCCCTCCTGCCGCGCCAATTACGATTAGCACAGGCTCGGCATGCGGCATTGGTTTCGCGTTGAAAGGCAGCGGCCGCGTGATCATCAATTGCATTGGCGAGGGCGGAACCTCGTCCGGTGAATGGCACGAAGTGATCAACTTCGCGGCGGTGCAAAAAATGCCGATCATATTCATCGTGCAAAACAATCAAACCGCGCTGTCAACCCCGGGACATGAACAATGTGCTGCTTTCAACTTTGCACAGAAAGCCATTGGCTACGGCATGCGTGGCATAACGATTGACGGCACGGATCCCGAAGAAATTTTCGCTGCGGTAACGGAAGCGGCAGAAGCGTGCCGCGCGGGCAACGGTCCGGTGTTGATCGAACTCGTCGTGATGCGCATGTGCGGCCATGCGCATCATGATGATATGTTGTATTTCGGCAAAGAGCCGGAGCAATTTCTCGAATTTGTTGCGCCGACGAAAATCTCCGGCGGTTATGTCGATGCCGAAAAATATTCTTATTGGTATCAGAAGGATCCCATCAAGCTCTATCAAAATAACCTGCTCGATTCCGGCGTGCTGGATGAAGCCGAACTGAAAAAAATGCTTGCGGAGGTCGAACGTGAAATCGAAAGCGCAGCGCAAGAAGTGATTGCCGCGCCGTGGCCCGATGCCAAGCTCGCCGGCCATCCGGTTGTAACTGATGGCGATTGGCTGACACCACAATCCCTGCCAACGAGGCGCAATTTTGTTCATCCTGCGCCAAAGCTTTGGCCTCTGGCAGAGCCAATTGGTGCGGTATTCGATGCGAACGGCAAAACGTTTTGGCAGGCGATCGTCGAAGCATTAGTTGAGGAAATGCGGCGTGATCCGAACACGTTTATGCTCGGCGAAGACATCGGCGGAAGTTACGGCAATGCTTTCGTCATTCTCAAATCCATGCTCCCTGAATTCGGCGAACGCATGATCAACACGCCGCTGGCCGAAGCAGCCATCATCGGATGCGCGACGGGTGCGGCGTTGCTGGGCAGGCGGCCCATTGCCGAAATTCAATTCAATGATTTTATCGCCAGCGGTTTCAATCAGCTTGTCAACAATGCCGCGAAGATTTATTATCGCTGGGGCCAGCCGGTGCCGATGACGGT
>SZPB01000630.1 GCA_030263535.1 Cytophagia bacterium CHB2 | reverse complement strand
TGCGGCCTGGTGGCGGTAAAAATGGGCGTGAAACTCGTGCACGTCGAAGCCGGCCTGCGTTCGTTCGATCGTACCATGCCCGAAGAGATCAACCGCATTTTGACCGATCAAATCTCGGATTATCTTTTTCTCACCGAGCGCGAGGCCAAAGAGAATTTGCTGCGCGAAGGTGTTGCCGAAGAGAAAATTCATTTCGTCGGTAATGTTATGATCGACTCGCTCGTGAAGCATCGCGAGCATGCCGAACGCTCGCCGATTCTGGGCGATCTGAAGCTGGAAGCCGGGCGTTATGGTCTGATTACCTTGCATCGTCCCAGCAACGTGGACGTCAAAGAGAATCTCGACAACATTCTGCAGGCTTTGTTCCAGATTCAACGGGATTTGCCGCTGGTTTTTCCGGTGCATCCGCGCACGCGCAAGCAAATGAAGCTGTTTGGCTTCGACGACAAGCTTGCGCACGCGCCAAATCTGATGCTCACCGATCCTCTCGGCTATCTCGATTTTCTCAAGCTCATGGCGCACGCGCGGTTGGTGATCACGGACAGCGGCGGCATTCAAGAAGAAACCACGGTGCTGGGTGTGCCGTGCATTACCGTGCGCGAGAACACCGAGCGCCCCATCACCGTTACCGAAGGAACCAATGTTTTGATCGGCATGTCGCGTGAACGCATTCTCGAAGAGAGTTATAAAATTTTGGCAGGCAACGGCAAGCAGGGCCGCAAACCCGAGTTGTGGGACGGCCGCGCCGCGGAGAGGATTGTGAAAATTCTTTTGGAGAAAGAAAGCCTGCGATTCAAATCGTAGGCTCAAAGCTGAAGCCAGCTAAAGCCGGCTGAAGTCTTCTTCGCAATCGTTTTTATAGCCGAACAAACTTACCGCCTTTCGAATCGCAAATAAATTTGCCGGCGAGTTTGCTCGGCTTTCTTTTTGGCGCCCTCCATTTGACAATGATCTTTGAATTTTGAACATTGTTTCAATAATTTTTATTTGAAGGAACCGCCCGGGTGGTGGCTTTCTCATGCGGCAAATTTGAACGATCGACAATTGGAGAAAACGCCTCATGAAACATTGGCAGGGCCTGATGGCGACCGCCGAAGGTACCGGCATATCCGAACCGTTGAGCCTGCAAGTCAACCTGTTGGGCGAATTGTTGGGCCATGCCATTCGCGAAGTCGTGGGCAAAGCTTCGTTTGAGCAGGTGGAGAAGCTGCGCACACTTTGCAAGGCGGTTTATCTCGAAGACCATCCGCAGCATTGGCAACAAGCCGCCGCCGAGATCAGCAAATTGAAGCCGGAGGAAATTCTCTGGCTGTTGCGCGCGTTCACGACATTCTTTCATCTCGTCAATAAAGCCGAACAGCGTGAAATCGTGCGCATCAATCGCGAGCGTGAGCGCCGCAGTACCGCTGCGCAACCGCGCACGGAATCACTTGCCGAAGCCATTCATTTCCTGAATCAAAGCGGCTATACTCGCGACGAGGTTTTGGCGCTGCTTGCGCGCCTCGATATTCAGCCGACGCTGACCGCCCATCCCACCGAAGCGCGGCGCCGCGCGATTTTGGTGAAACAGAGAAGTCTGGCCCATTTGCTCGAACAGTTGCAGCAAAGCGATTTGACTCCGGCGGAACGCGATGCAAAAATCAGCGCGATCTACGAAAAGATTTGCCTGCTGCTGGTGAGCGACGAATTTCGCTCGGAAAAAATTTCGGTAGCAGACGAAGTGCAACACGGCCTGCATTTTCTCACCAACGCGATTTGGGAAACCGTGCCGCGGATTTATCGTGATCTGCGCGCCGCGCTTGCCGCCTGTTATCAAACCGAGGTCGATCTCCCTGCGATTTTGCGCTACCGTTCCTGGATCGGCGGCGACCGCGATGGCAATCCTTTCGTCACGCCGGACGTGACGCAAAACACGCTGGCGCTGCTGCGCGCTGCCGTGATCAAACTCTACGCAAAAGAATTGCGTGCGCTGCGCGAAGAATTGAGCTTATCGTCGCGTTTGCTCGAGGTACCCGCGCCGTTGCTACAAGCTTTGCACGCGGATCGCCAGCGTATAACATTG
>SZPB01000629.1 GCA_030263535.1 Cytophagia bacterium CHB2 | reverse complement strand
CAAAGCCTGAACCAATCCGCGGTGACGAGTTTGGACGAGGGCTTTGAAGAAACGTTGACGTTGCATCGTTTGAGTGTTTTCAAAGAGCTGGGGGTGAGCAGGAGCCATCAAAAATTTCAACTAAAAAAGGATTGACTCACAAAAGTTGGATACTTAATATTGGGATGTCTCTGAAGAAGCCAATGCACTTCGTGAGGACTGAGGTGAACCTTGTTATTTTCAATCAATGCCAATCCGAAATAGTAATTGAAGCGAAGTATATCGTTATAGGTTACTTGCTTACCTGCCTTTTTCATGCGATAGGCAACTGCCCCAGTGCCTGCAAAAGCATCCAAGCAGGTCATGAAATCTAAACCTTCGATTTGCTCCCAAATCCAATCAACTAGTTTTGCTGCCCTGATAGCGTGTGGAAGGAAAATCGGCAGTTAAATCTGGGAACAGTGATTGTTGATCAACTATGACTTTTTGCAACTCCACGCCCTCGTTTATAAGTATGCTGTCGTATTCCAACTAAGAGTATAGCAGAAATTTCAAATGATGCAATTGTTACTTTTGATTTTCAAGAAACGCTATGAGTCGTTCCGTGCCAAAAAACGGCTAACTTGTTCTTCAGTCTTTTGCGCCGCTCTGCCACTCTGATCTCCCCGTGCCGGCCTCTTTCCCTCCAGGACGCCCGGTCTACGAAATCACTACTTGATTTTTGCCAATACTTTCCTATGCTTCCGGACGGCGATTGTGTACGAGTCGAAAAGCAAATAACCAGGGAGCCAACTTGAAACAAGTTTTCATCACCAAGCCCGGCGGCGTTGAAGTACTCAAAATTCAGGAACGCGACGATCCCAGACCCAAACGTGGCGAGGTCTTAATTCGTGTGAAAGCCGCAGGCATCAATTTCGCCGACATCATGGCGCGCAAGGGAATTTATCCCGATGCGCCCAAACCGCCGTGTGTGGTCGGTTACGAAGTTTCAGGCATAATTGAAAGCGTGGGAGAGGGCGTTGAAACAACGCGTCTCGGTGCGGAAGTCGTTGCCTTGACGCGCTTCGGCGGTTACTCTGAAATGGTGCGCGTGCCAGTGGCGCAAGTTTTTGACAAGCCGGCAACACTAAATTTTGAACAGGCCGCGGCGATTCCCGTCACGTATTTAACCGTGTATCAATTGCTGGTTATCATGGGTTCATTGCACGCCGGAGACTCAATCCTCATTCACAATGCTGGCGGCGGGGTGGGACTTGCGGCATTGGATATTGCCAAAAAAATTGGCGCAAGAACATATGGCACCGCCAGCGCCAGTAAGCACGAGTTTCTCAAACAACGCGGATTCGATCATCTCATCGATTATCGCACGCAGGATTGGTCACAAGAGTTGCAGCGCTTGACCGAGGGCAGGGGAGTGGAGTTGATCATCGATCCGCTCGGCGGCAAGCACTGGAAGAAGAGTTACAAGGCTCTGCGCGCGACTGGGCGATTAGGCATGTTCGGCATCTCGACTGCCGCGGAATCGCGTGTGGGCGTGTTTGGCCTACTTAAACTCGTCACCAAAATGCCGTGGTTCAATCCGGTTAGCCTGATGAACACCAACAAAGCCGTGTTCGGCACGAATCTCGGGCACATGTGGCATGAAGCCGAGAAAGTGTCCGGTTGGATGCGGACAATCCTGGCCGGCGTACACGAAGGGTGGGTGCGGCCGCATGTTGACAAGGCTTTCCCGTTCGAGCAGGCTGCCGCGGCGCATCAATATATCGAACAACGCAGAAGCATCGGAAAAGTGGTTTTGACGCCGTGACGTTCATATCTCGTTGCGCGTTGCTCGCAGAGAAACCAGCAACAAGCAACCAGTATCCCACGACAAGCTGCCTTCGACAGGCTGCCTTCGACAAGCTCAGGCGGCGATCAACAGTATCCCGACATTGACATTCGTTTTAAAAAAATGTATGTTGCCCGCCATCGTTTTAAAAATTCGAATTTAGATTGCATCAATTTGACAGGAGGAATACTCACATGAAGCTTTACATTCGCCGGGGAATCATTGCAGGCGTGGCGATGCTCGTGTTTGTGGCGTGCAGCAAG
>SZPB01000628.1 GCA_030263535.1 Cytophagia bacterium CHB2 | reverse complement strand
AAATGCCATGATTCGCGTCCGAGGCGTCAGCCGTCGAAGGCGTCATTAAAATATAACTGCCGCTGCTGCGGGTGTAATCGAAATCAAAAACATCCTCCCCGTCGGATTTCAAAATGGCCGTTGCCTGGCGATCCGTGCCAAAGAAAAGGCCGCCCAGCATGCGCGAACCAGGTTCGTCATTGTTGTCGCCCGAAAGCTCGACTGTGATCAGCGCATCCACCGCCAGGTTGATGTCAACCTGCGCATTCGCCCCGGGAGTGAACGATGATTTCGCGTTACCGCTTAGATCAACAAGCTGGTTGTTGGCATTGACATTGAATTTGCCGAAACTCACATACGCTTGATCGCCGTGGCTGGGCTTGTTCAACGCGCGAGTTTCCTCCGGAAAGCTAATCCAAAGCTCATAATGCCCTTCAACAGAAGTCAATGGTTTGAGGTTCGCAACCGTAAGTGTGACCGTAAAATTTTCGTTGGTTGTGGGATTGTCTTTGCAGCTACTCATCAAAATCGCAGCGGCAAAAAAGCTAGAAAGAAAATAACGCAGCTTCGTAAGACGCATTGTCATCTCCAAGATGTTCTGTTGCAGGCCGTAAATTTCAATTGTTATTCGTCAACAAATAGTGAAACCGCCGGGCCATGTTTTATTGAGCGGATTCGAAACCACGAGAGTATAAGTATTTCTTCAAAGAATTCAACCCCAATTTTAACGAATAGGTCTGCGCGCCAGGCTCTTGCGCTTTTCCGAAACGCTGTTTACCTTTTGTCGCAATGCTTCGACTCACATGCCATATTTGCTTTGGGTTTTGCTGGCTGCTCTTTGCCAGAATTATTTCTGCCCAGCCGCAAGAAGTCCGCTTCGAATTCCTCACGATTGAACACGGGCTTTCCAATTTCTCCATCAATGACATTATCCAAGATGGCCAGGGATTTCTTTGGTTCGCAACAGAAGATGGCCTGAACAAGTATGATGGTTATGACTTCAAAATTTATAAGGCTGACCCGGACGACGGCGCTGCGCTTCCTCATTCTTATGTCATACAATTATATCTTGATCGTTCCAACTCTCTCTGGGTAATCGCAGGCAGCCGTTTATGCCGTTATGAACCTTCTATTGATGGTTTTCAAAGATTCGAGGATCTTTTTCCAAAAACCAAGCCGATGGCGGATAAAGACGTGGCCGCGGTTTGCGAAGACCGGTATGGCAATTTCTGGATCGGCACGGATCGCGGATTGTTCCGCTATAACCTTCAAGAGGACACTCTCGTCGTATATCACGCTGACGCCGCCGGCAACGGCGCGTTGAGCAGCGAAGTTGTCAGAGCGCTTTATGAGGATCGCAGCGGCACAATATGGATTGGCACCGTTGCGGGCCTTGAGCGCTTTGATCGCGGGCGGAATACCTTTATTTCGTATCGTCTCGATGCGCCCGGCAAAGGCGTGACAGGCATTCGCGAAGACGGCCGCGGCACGGTTTGGATAGCCGCCGCGGACGGATTGTTTTATTATGATCAACCGGCAGATCGCGTCCTGCGCCGCCATTTCGATCGCAATATTACGCCTCCGGCCGGAACAGATATCGTTCTCGATCTGTTCGAAGATCAAAACGGCGCATTGTGGATTGCCACGCTTCATCTAGGTTTGTGGCGCTATGAACCGGCCACCGACCGCTTTTTCCAATATCGCCATGACCCGGACGATGCGCACTCGTTGCTCATGAATCGCGTGCAAGCCGTTCATGAAGATCGTTCCGGCGTGATGTGGCTCGGGCATTATCGCTCGGGTATCAGCTATTATGCCCGCCGCCAGGATCGCATTATTCGCAACAAAATCGCTGACGGCGTTTATGCCCTCCTACAAGACCGTAGCGGCAACCTCTGGGTGGGCAGTTTCATGACCGGGTTGCGGCAATATGATTCTCTCGGCCGTTTGCTGGCGCATTATCGCCACGATCCGAAAAATCCCCAAAGCCTCAGCAATGACAATGTGCTTGCGATTTGCGAGGATCGGTCCGGCGACTTGTGGATTGGCACGGGCTACGGCTTCAATCGCTTCATCAAGTCGCGACAGGTAT
>SZPB01000627.1 GCA_030263535.1 Cytophagia bacterium CHB2 | reverse complement strand
GACATCTCACCGGGCCGCTACGGGTTGGTTGGCCTCAATGAGCGGGCCAGGCTGCTGGGCGGCATTCTCCGCTTAGAAAGTTGTCCGGGAACAGGCACGCGGCTTGAAGTAACAATTCCACTGAGTTAAACGTTTCAAGAGGCGGAAATTGGATCAAATTCGTATTCTAGTAGCCGACGATCACCCCGTGGTGCGGGATGGCTTGGTTGCCATTCTCAGCACCCAACCGGATTTTGAGGTGGTGGGTGAGGCCGGCGCCGGGCCAGAGGCAGTGGAGCGAGCGCTGCAAACCCGGCCTGATGTGATGCTGTTGGACCTGGAAATGCCAGGAGCGGATGGGGTGGAAGTGCTGCGCCAATTGCAAGCCGCCCATCTGGGCGTGCGGGTTATTGTTTTTACGGCCTTTGATACGGATGAGCGCATTTTGGGAGCGGTGCAGGCCGGGGCGCAGGGTTATTTGCTCAAGGGCGCGCCGCGCCAGGAATTATTCCAGGCGGTGCGGGTGGTGCATGCCGGCGGGTCGTTATTGCAGCCGGTGATCGCTTCTAAATTGTTACGGCAGGTCAGCCAGCCCAGCCGCAGCGCCGCAGCAGCCAATGAGCTGACCCCGCGTGAGTTAGAAGTGCTGCACCTATTGGCCCTGGGACGGCTGAACAAAGAGATTGCCGCCCAACTGGTCATCAGTGAGCGCACCGTTAAATTTCACGTCAGCTCAATTATGAGCAAATTGGGGGCCGGCAACCGCACCGAAGTGGTCAGCCTGGCCGCCCAACAAGGGTTGATAGATTTATGAGTATTCCCCTCAAAAATCGCCGCGCCATTGAGCATATGCGTGACGCCGGGCAAATTGTGGCTCAGGCCTTTGCCTTGTTGGGTGAGCACATCAAACCCGGCGTGACGCTGCGCGAAGCGCCTGGTGAAAACAAAAACGGGGTTGACTATCGCGTGTTGCATCTTTCGTTCGAGAACGTCGGCTTGACTCCGGGCGATCAATACTGGCTGTGGATCGATCCCGCCAGTTTTCGCATTCAGGGCTGGCGCTACAAATTGCAGAGCAATCACGAAGGCGCATATTTGTGGGAGAATTATCAATCGTTCGGCGCGGTGACGCTGCCGTTGCGCCGCGTCACCGAAGACGGCAAGCGCGCGATCTGGTTTGATAAGGTGCGGGTGAATTCGGGAAAATAGAAACGGGGAAACAGATTTATTCAGGCGGCGATTCGCTCGGGCAAGGGCGGTACTTGTGGTGAAAGGGAAAACCCAATTGCCAAAAAATCACTAACCGGTGGCGTTGTGAGCACGGCCAAAACCGCTTGCCAAAGCTCCTCGGGAAGATTGCGCAGATTCATCAACGGCACTTGCAGGGGGCTGTCACGATGATGTTCTCTCATTCGCGCAAAACTGATGAATGTTAATCCGATGGCTTGGGGACTCGTGCCCGTAGCTTTTCCGGTATCCAGGCGCAATAAAATATTGTCAGCAAGCTCAACACCAGTGATATGCTCGCTCCGTCCGAAGGAAACATAGAGAATATCGCCTTCTTCATCGTAATTGATTTTTGTTTCTTGCATATTCTATCCTGTAACCCGGACGAGCCGGAACTAAGATTTTTTTACACCGATCATTCCTGATATACACGGCACAGCAAAGCCGCAATCAAAGATTTTGAAGCCACGGATGAACACGGATTTTTTGTGAACATTTTTTGAGAAGGGCTTAAAGAAAAATCGCTGCGAGTTTTCGATCGGAGCTCATCTCACGCACATCCGTGTTCCATCAGTGTGCATCTGTGGCCAAAAACTTTGCCCCAAAACACAATGTTGCGGGTTTGTTACACAGGTTTTTAATCTGCGTGAATCTGTGAAAATCTGCGTCCAAAATCTTTGCTTTTTCTGAACAAATTCGACTAAACGTCTATTTGCCCTTCAACCTCGGCCGCCATTGAAAGCGCTCCAAATCAATGGCATCACGCAAGCCGAAGGTGACGCCCTCGCGGCGCAACAGCTCGCGCTGCAATTCATAGCCGCGTGAGCGGGGCAGGGAAATCGCGCCATTGCGGTTAATCACGCGATGCCACGGCAGCC
>SZPB01000626.1 GCA_030263535.1 Cytophagia bacterium CHB2 | reverse complement strand
TGGTCTGAAATCTGGCGCAGTCCGTTCGGGAAATTTTTGGTCGTGCAAATTCGCCTCTTTATTTCCGCCCTTCCACCAGCTCATGCACCACCGCCGGATCTGCCAGCGTCGCGGTGTCGCCCAAATGTTCGACATCGCCCTCGGCAATCTTGCGCAAAATGCGGCGCATGATTTTGCCGGAACGCGTTTTCGGCAAACCCGGCGTGAATTGAATCTTATCCGGCGCGGCATGCGGCCCGATTTGCTGGCGCACGGTTTTGTTGATTTCGTTGAGAATTTCCTCGTTGGGCGTGACGCCCGTCATCAACGTGACATAAGCATAAATCCCCTGGCCTTTGATGTCATGCGGAAATCCCACCACCGCAGCCTCGGCCACACCGTTGGCTTTGCCAATCGCGCCCTCTACCTCCGCCGTGCCGATGCGATGCCCCGAAACATTCAACACGTCATCGACGCGGCCGGTGATCCAATAATAGCCATCTTCATCGCGGCGCGCGCCGTCTCCAGTTAGATAATATCCTGGAAAGCGATCAAAATAGGTTTGGCGAAAACGTTCGTGATCGCCATAAACCGTGCGCATCATGCCCGGCCAAGCCGTTTTGATGGCGAGATAGCCTTGCGCTGCGCCCTGCAATTCTTTGCCGGTTTCATCGAGAATCACAGGTTGCACGCCGAAGAACGGCAGCGTGGCAGATCCGGGCTTGGTTGGAATCGCGCCGGGCAGCGGCGTAATCAAAATGCCGCCGGTTTCGGTTTGCCACCAGGTGTCGACAATCGGGCAGCTTTCTTTGCCGACTACGCGATAATACCACAACCACTCGGGTTCTTTGATCGGCTCGCCGACGGTGCCGAGCAAGCGCAGCGAGGAAAGATCGTGTTGATTCGGCCAGGTATCGCCTTCTTTCATCAACGCGCGCAACGCGGTGGGTGCGGTATAAAATGTATTCACTTTATGCTTCGCAACGACCTGCCAGAATCTGCCGTAGTCAGGATAATTCGGCACGCCTTCAAACATCACCGAGGTCGCGCGATTCGCAAGCGGGCCGTAAACGATGTAAGAATGTCCGGTGACCCAGCCAATATCGGCAGTACACCAATAAATGTCGCCGGGATGATAATCGAATACCAATTCATGTGTGAAGGAAGTATAAGCGAGATAACCGCCGGTGGTGTGCAGCACGCCTTTCGGCTTGCCGGTGGAGCCAGAGGTGTAAAGAATGAAAAGTGGATCTTCCGCATGCATCGGCTCCGGTGGGCAATTTGCGGAAGCGGTTGCCATCACGTCCTGCCAGTAGAAATCGCGGCCCGGCTGCATATTCACCTTCTCGCCAGTGCGGCGCACGACGACGATTTTTTCAATCGAAGGGCACTCGGCAACGGCGGTATCGGCATTGCCTTTCATCGGGATATCCTGCTTGGCGCCGCGCACACCGGTGTCTTGCGTGATGAGAAGCTTGCACGCCGAATCGTTGATACGATCCCGCAGCGAGCGCGAGCTGAAGGCGCCAAAAACCACGGAATGCACCGCGCCGATACGAGCACAGGCGAGCATGGCAATCGGCAATTCTGGCACCATTTGCAGATAAATACACACGCGATCGCCTTTACGCACACCATTCTCTTTAAGTACATTGGCAAATTTCTGCACTTCGTGCAACAATTCGGCATAACTCAATCGCCGCGATTCGCTCGGATTGTTGCCTTCCCAAATCAGGGCGGTTTGGCCGCCATGGCCGGCCGCCACATGGCGATCTAGGCAATTGTAGCTGACATTGATCTTTCCACCTTCAAACCATTTGATGTTCGCATTGACGAAATCAAATGAAACCACCTCGTTCCATTTCTCAAACCAATGCAGGCGCTCCGCGACGTTCGACCAGAAGCCGGCGGGATCGGCAACGGATTGCTGATAGCGTTCGTGATAATCAGCCAACGATTTCAAATGTGCACGTTGGGTAAAATCTTCCGGTGGGTGGAATTTCAACGGATTGCTCATGAGACCACTCCTGATTTGATTGAAGCGAATAGACGACTTGCCAGGCACATTGTACAAATGATAAGGCATCGAATTCATAAATGCAAGCGG
>SZPB01000625.1 GCA_030263535.1 Cytophagia bacterium CHB2 | reverse complement strand
ACAATTTCTCTGCGTGTTGGGGCGCAACCCACAATTCATAACCGAGATCGCCAGTGTAGCCCGTGCGCGTGATGGTCAGCGGAATCTCAGCAATCTTTGCCGAGGTGAGCCGGAAGTATTTCAGGCCCGCGATATCCGCGCCGGTCACGACCTGCTGCAAAATCTTACGCGAATTGGGGCCTTGCAGCGAAAGCGCCGCGAGCTCGGCAGAGACATCGGCAACCGTCGCGTTCATGCCGTACCCACAATCTTGAAACCAGCGCAGATTGGGATCTGCCGAAGTCAGGCGAAAATAATTGTCTGCCAAACGCGCGACGGTTCCGTCGTCGATCATTTGGCCGTGCTCGTCACACCAGGGGGTGTACATGATTGAGCCGATGCTGCATTTTTTCGCATCGCGCGTGATGATGCGATCGACCAGGCGTAAGGCCTCCGGGCCGCTGATTTCGTATTTGAACAACGGCGAGACATCAATCAATGCGGCCGCGTTGCGAATGGCGTAATACTCGCGTTCATGGGAGAATTCATAAACGCTGACCGAAGCATAGCCGGCCCAATTGCGCCAATCAAGGCTTTCGCACAACGGCGCCATGCGGGAATAAAAGGGCGAAGGAATGGGCATGAAATCGTTCGCGGTTTACGAAGCCGTCATGAATTTAGCATCATATTTATCGTTGTTTCGGAGGGATGATACCTGACTATCATGACTTCACTGCGTCATGCGCGCGAAGGTGTCGCACTCATCGCAATCGCCAGTAGTCAAGCCGATGCGCAGCCATTGCGCGCGCTGTTCGGAACTGCCGTGCGTGAACGATTCCGGTTGCACCGCGCGGCCGGACATGCGCAACAGGCGATCGTCGCCGATTGAAGCCGCGGCGCGCAAGCCCTCCTCCACATCGCCCGGCTCCAAAACTTGACGCTGCTGGTTGGCGTGGTATGCCCAGACGCCGGCGTAGCAATCGGCCTGTAATTCTAACATGACGGACAAGGCATTGGCTTCGGCTTCGCCGACCTGGCTCTGCAAGCGCCGCACTTTGTCGGAAACGCCGAGTAGGTTTTGCACGTGATGGCCGACTTCATGCGCGATGACATAAGCTTGCGCGAAGTCGCCGGGCGCGCCCAGGCGGTGCAGCTCGTTGAAAAAGCTCAAATCGATGTAGATTTTTTGATCGGGCGGACAATAAAAAGGCCCTGAGGCGGCGGAGCCGTAACCGCACGCGGACTCCACCATGTCCGAGAACAAAACCAGTTTCGGCGGCACATAGGGCACACCCATTGGGCGCAACAACGACGGCCAGGTGTCTTCCATGTCGCCAAGTATGACGGAAACAAATTCCGCAGCCTGATTTTCCTCAGCCGTGGGTTGATAGTTTTGCGGCAGCGACATGCTCCCGCCGCCGTTGCTCAATATGCTGAGCAACTGCAGCGGATTTTGGCCAAACAGGAAGGATATGATGATAACCAATAGCACCGTCCCACAACCCATTTTCATTCCGCCGCGCATCCTGCCGCCGGCGCCTCGCAAATCTTCGACGTTTTCACTACGCCGGCCCATTTGCCAACGCATAGGTTACTCCTGAAATGAGATGATTTTTGAAGCGGCGAATGTCGCCGGGAATTCGAGGTAAAAACGGCGACCGGAAATGAGCGCCGCCGGGTTATGAACCAACTTAAAATCGAAAGCGTCCGGTTAAATTTGAATTACATCCTTTTCAACCTCATTTTTAAAACCGCGAATGCACGCGAATATTCGCGCATTTTAGATTTCGCGTTTATTGCCGTGTATTCACGGTTTGTGAAAGGTAGATATTGAAGCTCTCTGAGAGAAATCACCTGCTGCGCGCAAGCGGCCACAGCGTATTTCAACCCGCGTTTGCTTGTGCGGCCTTCTTCAGCTTGTCGTTGGCCATAATGGCGATTTCCACGCGGCGGTTTTGCGCGCGCCCGACTTCCGTTTCATTGTCGGCAATGGGTTGTGCTTCGCCGTAGCCCATGATGGTGAAGCGGGTGGCGCTGACCTGCAGAGAAGCGAGAAAATTGGCAACGGCCTGTGACCGCGCACGCGAAAGTTCGAGATTGTGCTCGTCGGTGCCGGTGGCGTCGGTAT
>SZPB01000624.1 GCA_030263535.1 Cytophagia bacterium CHB2 | reverse complement strand
ATCATTCCAACCGATCTTCCCGTTGATTCCTCGGATAGCATTGCCACGACGCCGCAGGCGCAAAGTATTACCGCGAAGGCCAAGTGGATTTTAGCGCATCATCGGCGCGAATGGATCCTTTATAAAATCGGGGTGATTGCAGAATTCGCACAACAAGCGAAAGTAACGTTAGCCAAAAATCCCGACGCCGTGCTCGGCATGTTCAGCGTGCCCTGGAAGCGCGAACAACATGGCTACGCTCTGGTGAGCATTTTGAGCCAGGACTATCGCCGCTTGAGCAATTCTATCGATATCTTTTCACCGATGCTGTATCACGAGCTGTGCGGCCAGCCGGTCGAATGGATTGAAACCTTCGTCAAATATACGGCGGCAGAAACCAAGAAGCCCGTCCTGCCCATCGTGCAATGCGATCTTGGCCCCGATCACCGCGTGCCGGACGATGAATTTGCCGCAGCCGTGCTCAGCGGTCTGGAAGCGCCTTCGCAAGGCGTCATTATCTTCCGCCAGCAGCCGCTGCTCGAGGCCAAGCAATTGTCCATTCTCAGCTCCGCGTGGAAGTGACGCGCGAAATTCCGATTGACAACACGGATTGAGATTGCTACCTTGCCCTCGGTTGCTTGTGGCTGGTTACTGGTTGCTCACAGCCCGTTACCGGCGTCTCCTGATGCAGTTACCTGCAACAAGCAACCGGCAACCAGTAACATTATTCACTTCCATTCGCAAAAGCCATGAAGCTGTTCATCGTGTTTCTCTTTGCCGCCTTCACCAGCCTAACAATGCCGCCTTGCAATCAAGCAGAACAACAACGCGAATCATCAGAATCGAATACCGCAATGGCTTCTCCCTCTGAAGTGTTGATCAAATTCAAAGCCTCCGCGCAGGCGGATTCCGTGCAAGCGTTTACCGCAGCGCTGGGTTTGGTGCAAGTGCGCGATTTATCGGCAATCGGGGTGCGCGTGTTCCGCGTGCCGCCGGGCCAATCGCTTGACACGATCTTGCAGCAATGCCGCGCCCATCCGCAGGTCGAATACGCTGAGCCGAATATCGAATATCGCATACCCGAAAAGCAGTGACGCGGCGCGGCGCCGTTGTGAATTACCGGCAACATGATCAGCGCCGGCAATAAAAAAAGCAAGAAAGCAATCCTGCCGGCAGTGTCTAATCTGTGTCGGTCCAGAAGTGAGGAACCGTGAGGGCCGTTATTTTTTGCATGTAAAAATCAACAACCCAAGACGCGCTTCTTAATAACTGCCCGGCCAGTGGTATCAATTATTCCTGTCGACAACTCTCAACCCCCACTCGAGGAGGATTTCATGAAAAAATGGTGGAGTGTTTTGTGCCTGCTGCTGTTGGCGACGATGTTCAGCGCCCAAACAACCAAGCAGGAGGAACGGCCGTTGTTTATTCCCGGTGAAGTCGTGGTCAGAGTCAGCGATCCGAGCTTGATGGCTGCCATGCCGTCATCGAAATCGCTGGGGCCGAGCGACATTTTTGTGGTGAAAGACACCACCGGCAAAGATGTCAACGCGCTCGTCGATGAATTGCAAAGTCGCCCCGGCGTTATCTATGCTGAGCCCAATTACCTTTATTATGCCAGTGAAACGCCCAACGATCCGCAATTCAGCCAGCTTTGGGGACTGAACAATACCGGCCAAACCGGCGGCGCGGCTGATGCCGACATCGATGCGGTGGAAGCCTGGGATGTGCAGAAAGGCAGCGCGGACATTCTGGTTGCCGTGATCGATACCGGCGTTGATTACAAACATCCCGACTTGGCCGCCAACATGTGGACGAACCCGGGCGAAGATCCCTGGGCGGATCCCAACGATCCCACCAGCGGCAACGGGATCGATGACGACAACAACGGCTTTATCGATGATTGGCGCGGTTGGGATTTCGTCAATCGCGACAACGATCCCTTCGATGACAATGTGCACGGCACGCACGTCGCGGGCACGATTGGCGCGGTGGGAAACAACGGAATCGGCGTCACGGGCGTGAATTGGACCGTGGAAATCATGCCGCTAAAATTTTTGAGTAGCAGCGGCTCAGGCAGTTTGTCCGATGCCATCGAGGCCATCACCTATGCCGCCCGCTTTGGCGCGCAT
>SZPB01000623.1 GCA_030263535.1 Cytophagia bacterium CHB2 | reverse complement strand
GTTGGCATTCGCGTGAATGTCCCGGCGAACGACAAGCGAATAGGTTGGCAAAGAAGCAGTAACGGAATTCTAACGGCTTTTCGTCCACTGAAAAGAAATCCCACTAAAAAGCCTTTGCTTTTTCTTCTGTGAGAGTTCTAATTTTGTGGGCGAGGCTTTTAAAGTTTCTTGAAAAGTTTTATTCCAAACGCCGGAATCAACTTGTTTGAAAACGGGTATAAGCAATAATCCATTCAAAACAGCCCGGGAGAAATAAAATTGCACACTCCGCTTATTCGTCCGCGGCGCTTGCGCCGGACGCCGGCCATTCGCAGCATGGTGCGGGAAACCACCTTGCAGCCCGCAGACTTTATCTATCCGCTTTTTATCCGGCACGGCCAGGGCGTGCGCGCGCCCATCGCCAGCCTGCCTGGACAGTTTCAACTTTCCATTGACGAAGCGCTCAAAGATGTCAAACGCGCGCATGGTCTCAGCATCCCCGGCGTGATCCTGTTCGGCATTCCCGCACAAAAAGACGCCACCGGCTCTGAATCCTATCACCCCGAAGGCATTATTCAAAAAGCCATTCGCGTATTCAAAGACGCGGTTCCGGAGATGACGGTCATTGCCGACGTATGCTTTTGCGAGTACACCGATCACGGCCATTGCGGCGTGATCGAAAACGGCGCGGTGGACAACGACAAGACGCTCGCGCTGTTGGCCAAACAAGTTTTGGCGCAAGCGCAGGCAGGCGTTGACATGGTTGCGCCTTCGGGCATGATGGATGGCATGGTCGGCGCGATTCGCGAGGCTTTGGATGCGAACGGATTCACGCATATTCCCATCATGAGTTATTCCGCCAAATATGCCTCGGGTTTTTATGGCCCGTTTCGCGAAGCGGCGGAATCGGCGCCCAAATTCGGCGACCGGCGCACGCATCAAATGGATCCTGCCAACGTGCGCGAGGCTTTGCGTGAATGCGAGCTGGATGTTGCGGAAGGCGCCGACATGCTGATGGTCAAGCCTGCGCTGGCGTTTCTCGATGTGATTCGCGCGGTCAAAGAAAAGTTCGATCTGCCGTTGGCGGCTTACAACGTGAGCGGCGAGTACGCCATGGTCAAAGCCGCAGCGCAAAACGGCTGGATCGATGAGCAGCGCGTGACGCTGGAAATTCTAACCTCCATCAAACGCGCCGGCGCTGATATGATTCTAACATACCACGCGCTCGAAGCCGCCGAGTGGCTGAACGGGAGCGACGATTAAAAAACTTTCCCAATTTCCAACCGCGAATAGACGCGAATGATCGCGAATTAAAAAGCATTAGCGGCCATTCGCGTTGATTAGCGGTTTAAAGAAAATGAGTAGGTAATTTAAATGACGAACCTTAACAAGAGAATAACATGTCTTCAATAAATATCAAATCCGTGGATTGGTTTGGCCGGGCGCAAAGCTTTTTTCCGGGCGGCGTTAACTCGCCGGTGCGCGCATTTAAAGCGGTAGGCGGAGTGCCGCCAGTGCTGGCAAAAGGCGAAGGGTCTTATGTGTATGACATCGATGGCAATCGCTATTTGGATTTTGTCGGCTCCTGGGGCCCTTTGATTGCCGGACATGCGCATCCGGAAGTGGTCGAGGCCGCGATCAAAGCCATCCGCAGCGGCTCTTCGTTTGGCGCGCCCACGCCGGCAGAGCTGGAGTTGGCGGAATTGATCAAGAAAGCACTGCCTGCGATGGAGCTGCTGCGCTTCGTCAGCTCGGGCACGGAAGCCACGATGAGCGCATTGCGACTGGCGCGCGGGTTTACCGGACGAGAAAAAATCATCAAATTCGCCGGATGTTATCACGGCCACGCTGATTTATTGCTGGCCCAAGCCGGCTCCGGCGTGGCAACACTCGGCTTGCCGGACAGCCCGGGAGTGCCTCGCGCCGTGACGCAAGATACGATCGTGTTGCCGTATAATGATCTCCCAGCCGTGGAGCAGGTTTTTGCCCGCCAGGGCCGCGAGATTGCCGCGATCATCGTCGAGCCGATTGCAGGAAACATGGGCATGGTGATGCCGCAAGCAGGATTTCTCGCAGGCTTGAGGCGATTGACGGCGCAGGCTGAGGCCGTGCTGATTTTCGATGAAGTGATGAC
>SZPB01000622.1 GCA_030263535.1 Cytophagia bacterium CHB2 | reverse complement strand
TTTAATGGGAAATGTCGCTGCGGTTTTTGGCTTCGTGCGGTTCATTTTGAAAAAGCAGTCGATTTTGTGGAAACGGGTATAACAACATATGAGCTAAAGCTTTGGGCTTCACCCCCGAATTACGAGGCTGTAATACTAGCGTCATTTTGATCCATCATTAATCCAACCTGATTGCCATATCCCTTCTACCCTTCCGTTCGAAGTCACTGTTTTGAATATGCGCCACGTTGTTTACAACGCCCAAAAAATGCTTTAACGCGTGGGCATCGTTTTTGCTTGGTAAAATAAACCACGACGAAATGCCGATTTAGAATCAAATCGTTAACATTTCATACGGCATTAAACGAGAAAGCCTGGCCGCGTTGCATTGCCAGGCTTCTTCACAAGTTTAAAGAACTAATCACTATGGTCATTTCTTCATCAGGACGTTTGTTTCAGGATTGGATCAAAACATGTTGAACATCGGAGGCCGTCATTTTTACGGGCCTTATTCTTTCGACGAATGGGCGCCGCCCGCGGAAGGCGGCATTTATGCCATTTTAACCGGCACCGGTTTGATGCTGAACAGCGAAGAGTTGCTGTATTTGGGCATTTCACGCAATTTTGCCGATGGCCGCATCGGGCGATTTCACTACGCCTACCGTTCGTGGCTTGCGAATTCGGAGCCGCGGGGCAATTTGTACATCGCCATTTATCCCATGCCCTATGCCAGTGAATTGCAGCTCGCGCTCGAAGAAGAAAAGCTTGTTAAGCTGATCAATCCGCTGTGCAATCAGCTTCATTCTCCCGTGATGCGAAGCTTGTTTCGCTGACATTCCGCAATGCGGATCTACACGGCAACGCGCGGGTGAGCCTCATACAATCTGCAGACAAGATCATCACAAGCCTTGAGGGACAAATCATGCTGTGGAAGAGCAGAAAGTTTTTTAGCGATGCAGAACGAGGAGGTTCGGTTTTGCGATCGCCTCTGTTCGCTGCCTTGCTGACGTTATTTTTTCTTGGGGATTTATGTGCCGGCACGCAAGAAGTCAAGCCCGGCGAAGGTATCAACGCCAAGCTTAGTACATTGCAGCCGGGCGATACGCTGTTGGTGCGCAGCGGAACATATACAGAAGCGATATCTCTGCCGCGAAGCGGCGCAGCCGGCAAGCCTATTGTCCTGCAAGCTTATCCCGGCGAGAAACCGGTTATCGCGGTGACCGGCACCATGTTGAATGCCGATCAGGATTATTGGGTGATTCGCGGCTTGATTTTCGATCATCTAGGCGGGGCTTCAGACGCGGTCAAAATCAGGGGGCGATTCATAACCTTGAGCCATTGTGAGTTGCGCAACGGCAAACGCGACGGCATCGACGGCGCCAGCAGCAGCAGCGACATCACCATTGAAAATTGTACCATTTATGATTTTGTCTGGCAAGCCGGCAACGATGCACACGGCATTGTCATTAACGCCGGCGCGGCTCGCTGGAAAATCATCAACAACACCATCTACAATTGCGGCGGCGATGCCATCCAACTCTACGCCAGCGATAAAACCGAGATTGCAAATTATTCCAAAGATATTACCATCTCCGGCAATATTCTTTATACCACGCTGGGCGCCGATAGCGAAAACGCGCTGGACTTCAAAGGGGTTGACGGCTGCCTGGTTGACAGCAACGAGATGTACGGTTTCGAAAACAAAGCCTGGGTCACGCAAAAGGGTTGCCGCAACATTACCGGCTCGAACAATTTCATCCATGACAGCCAGCGCGGCATTGAGTTTCGCGGCGAGGGCGGCAAATCGCAAATGAACATCCGCCTGGTGCGTAATGTGATTTATAACATCCGGCAATACTATGCCGTCAAGTTTGATGACGTCGCGAATGTCGAAATTCTGCACAACACCCTGGCGAACATCACGGCAAAATCATTCCGTATCGAAGGCGAAGGCCTCCGCGGCGGCGTCATACGCAACAATCTCATTTCTAACAGCGGCAGCGTTGCCATCTCCGGGCCGTTCAACTGCCAGGTTGATCACAACGGCTGGTTCAATGCCAAGGCCAAAGCCATGCAGGGCGAGGGCGATCTTACCGGCAGCGATCCTTTCTTCAAAAATGCCGTACAGGCCAACTTCGAGCTACAAGCAAAC
>SZPB01000621.1 GCA_030263535.1 Cytophagia bacterium CHB2 | reverse complement strand
CGGAATTGTTTGATGATGTTGCCGCGTGTGGCATCGCGATCCTTCAACACTTCGATCGCCAACTCGCTTTTGTTGAAATTGCCGGTTAAATATTCGTTGAAATGATCGACATCATTCAGACAGCCGGCGAGCCTGCCGACTTCCGGCGCATAGTCGTTGATGCCGACCAGAAGGGCATAGATTTTTTGGGCCATGGGGAAGTTCTCCTCAAGATTGATTTTGTTGACGAGGCGAAGCGGATTCAATCATAAATACAGTTTTAAAGAACAGAAGTTGGGGAAAACTGTAACTTTTTTCTGAAGGCAAACGGCCGTCTCCAAACACGGCCGATCCAGCACGGAACCGGCGCCCAAGCCTTGATAAAGGCGCACCGGAACAAAGGCAAGAAAGATAAGAGAGTACTGTGAGGGGTAATTTTCGTTTGCAGCCAGCTTTTGGATCGTGATTAGGCACGCAACAAGATGCAAAATAATTCTTCGTAAAGCAACATACAAAGCGCAAACACAAATTGTCGTGATAACACTTTTCTGGTAATAGATGGGTTTTTACAACTGTCAACTATTTTCAGGACGAGACAGTGCGCTGCGCGCGACCTTCGGCTTTGTTGTTGAACGCCTACGGCGTATTCGTGCGGCCCACACAGAACAGCATAGAACCGTTTTTTCTCTTGACTTTCGTTGCCAGAAGCTTAATTTACACGCCGTTGTAAGGAATAGGCGAATGTAGCTCAGTTGGTAGAGCATCGGCTTCCCAAGCCGAGGGCCGCGGGTTCGACCCCCGTCATTCGCTCTAATGAATTAAGGAGTCTCAGGCTGCTCCGCGGCGCATGACAAGGCCGGAAGAAAATACGGCGCATTACGTTAGTCGTCAAAGTGTTTTGGCTTTAAGAGGATTTTGTAACTATGAATGGGATGGCGTCTCCTGCTCCGGGCAGCGATACAGTGCTCATCTCACCTCTCCTTAGACTTCGAAATCTTCAACCGTCCTCTCTTTCCGAGCGACCTTGCAAACCATTTCATTTTTGCATGTCAAAACTTAGAAGCTTACCAACCCTGCTCTTGCATGGAGGAAAACCTATGTCCAGAAGCAATATGCTTCGCGCAACTCTGATGGCAACCACGTTGGCAATTTTTATGGCGTCAGCCGCACTGGCGCAAGTCACGCAAACCGTCGGCGCCAGCGGCGCCATCGATTGGAGCCAGCAAAAACTGCGCTCGACCGGCATCGCCGCGCCGAATCCCAACCTGCCGTTCGGCGCGCAACGCCCGGCAGCTCTCGAAGCCGCAAAATTGGTGGCGTTGCGGAATCTGTTGCAAACCGTAAACGGCATGGCCATCACCTCCGAGACCACCGTCAAAAATATGGTTTTGGAAAACGACGAAATCCGCACCAGCGTGGAAGGTTACGTGCGCGGTTTCACGGTGGTGGACACGCGCTACATGAGCGACACTTCGGTTGAAGTCGACGTCGAAGTCCCCATGGCGGGATTGGCGGACTTGCTGCTGCCGCCGGGAAAAGCTGTGCCGGTCGGCGGCGCGCCTGGTCCGGTGGGATATCCGCCGGCAGGAACCGCAGCGCCTGCTTCTGGCGCCGCGACGGGTCTGATCATCAACGCCAAAGGCCTGTCTGTTACGCCCGCAATGGCGCCGAAGATTCTCGATGAAGACGGCAATGAAGTTTACGGCTCAAAGTATGTCGATCGCGAATGGGCTGTGAAGCAAGGCATGGTGGGCTACGCGAAAGACGTGCCCTCGGCGCGCACCAACCAGCGCGTGGCGCCGAATCCGCTCGTCATCAATGCTGTCAAAGCGTTGGGCAATAACAAGGCTGATGTCGTCATTTCAAATGCCGATGCGCAAATGCTCAAACAACGCAGCGAGAGTGAAAGCTTTCTCACCAAATGTCAGGTGATGGTGGTCGTTGATTGATTAAGGGTTTCTAAAAACAACTTCCCGTACAAACGTATAGCCCCCGCCCCTCGTCGGCGACTGGTGGAACACTGAAATTTCGTGTTCCATCAATGCCCCACAAGGGGCGCGACTACGACGAACTCGGGAAGTAATTTTTTGACGCTCACTAAGGAATCCCAGCGAATGTCAAAACCATTGAATTATAAGGAGGGTTGTATGCGGAGCAAG
>SZPB01000620.1 GCA_030263535.1 Cytophagia bacterium CHB2 | reverse complement strand
GGAGCATCTTTTTTGCGAACGAGCCGATCCTGCGCATCATGTCGGAAGCGCCAACCGCAGAAGCGGCGGAGCAATTGTGCGACGAATTGATGCGAGTGGTTCAAAATTGATGTGATTTGAATACTATATTCCGATTCGAGTTGATTTCATGCAAAACATTTATAAACTGCCGCTATTGCTGGAACCGCAGCCCGAAGGGGGATATACCATAACCTGCCCTCTATTGCCGAATTTGATTACTGAGGCTGATTCATTGGATCAAGTCATTCCAAACGTTGCAGACGCGTTAGCAGCCTTGATTGAGGCCTACCAAGATCTAAAAAAACCTCTGCCCACGATATTGCAACCCTTGCAGGCCGATACAACGATTTGGACTGAAATGCTGATTCCCGCGAGGGCAGCGTGAAATCCGATGAAGTCGCAAAGAAATACGCAAGCTGGGCTGCGAAGAGATACCCCGACGATCAGGCGGCTCTCATCGAAAGTGGCACAACCCCACTACCGGAAACATTGCCCCCGTGCCTGATTGGGGCGGCAAAGACCTTAAACTGGGAACATTGCGGCACATTGTCCGCCAATTGAACTTAAACTGGGAGGAATTCAAACGAGCTTAATATGAAAGACCTCATCGATCGCACACTGGAAGTGCTGGCGCAGCAGCCTTCGCGCCAATTCAAAGCCAAAGAGCTGGCACGCCTGCTGCACGTGCCGCCGGCAAAGTATGCCGAGTATCGCAGTTTGCTCAGATCGCTGGCGCAGCAAGGCTTGCTGGCAAAATTGCGGCGCAATCATTTCGGCCATGCGCGCCAAACCTCGACGGTGACCGGCAAGCTGCATGTGAAAACGCAGGGTTATGGTTTTCTCATCGTCGGTGAAGATCAGGAAGATGTTTTCATTTCGCAAAAAAACATGCGCACCGCGCTCAACGGCGATTTGGTGAAAGTCGAGTTGTTTGCGCGTCCTACCGGCCGTCGGGCCGAGGGCCGGGTGGTGGAAATTCTCCAGCGCAGCCGCAGCAATATTGTTGGCACATTGCGCCACGGCAAGCATTTCTACTTTGTAAAGCCGGACGACATCAAGCTGCTGCGCGACATCTACATTCCCGAAGAAAACCTCAATGGCGCGAAAGCCGGACAAAAGGTTGCTGTCACCATTGAATCCTGGGAGGATGAGCTGCAAAATCCGGAAGGGCGCGTGGTGAAAGTACTCGGCTTCCCCGGCGAGCCGGGCGTGGATGTGCTTTCGGTGGCGTACGCCTTTGATTTGCCCGCAGCCTTTCCACCTGAGGTCGAACACGAGGCTGAGCAACTGGCGATGGAGATCACGCCGGAGTTGTTGGCGCAGCGGCTTGATCTGCGTGATCGCTTGACCTTTACAATCGATCCGGAAGACGCCAAAGATTTTGATGATGCCATTAGTATGCGCGAATTGGAAAACGGCAACATTGAACTGGGCGTGCATATTGCCGATGTGAGCCATTTCGTGCAGGAAAAATCCGCACTCGATCAAGAAGCGCTGGCGCGCAGCACCTCGATCTATCTCGTCGATCGCGTGGTGCCGATGCTGCCCGAGCGTCTCAGCAACGATTTGTGCAGCTTGAAACCGGATACCGATCGTTTCACGTATTCCTGCATGATGGAAATCTCGCCGCGCGGCAAAGTGGTAAATTATCAAATCGCTGAAACAATAATCCATAGCAAAAAACGCTTGAATTACGAGCAGGCGCAACGTATTATCGACGGCAAGGAGTCAGCAACGCCGGAAATCGATGAGACGCTGCGCAAATTGAATCGCCTCGCAAAAACCTTGACCAAACAGCGTCTGCGCAACGGCAGCCTGGATTTCGACACGCCCGAGGTCAAAGTCATTCTGGATGAAACGGGCGCGCCCATCGAAATCCGGCGCAAGGAACGGCAGGAATCAAATCGCCTGATCGAAGAGTTCATGTTGTTGGCGAATCAGACGGTGGCCAAGCATATCGATGTGACGCTGAAGAAGCAGTATCGCAAGAAACCGCCGTTTATTTATCGTATTCACGAAGCGCCGGATCCGCTCAAAATGAAGGATTTTGCGCTGTTTGTGAAGGCGCTGGGCTTAAAATTCGATCACCAGCAACAAGTCACCAGCAAGCTGCTCAGCG
>SZPB01000619.1 GCA_030263535.1 Cytophagia bacterium CHB2 | reverse complement strand
ATCACGACGTTTTCAGCTTTCATCATGCGCTCGACAAGGCGATCATACGCAGCTTGTTGCTTTTCACGCATATAATCCTGCATCACTTGATTTCTGACCTCCTCAAATGGCCGCGGCGTCTGCTGCCCGGCGGAATCCCCGGGCGTGTAACGCGCGAGATTGGCGCGATAATACAAATCCAGATCGCTTTCCTGAACATCCACTTTCTGCGCGACTTCCTCTTGCAATAGTTTTTGCACGAGAATGTTTTTCTTGGCTTGAAAAGCGGCGTCGATCACTTCTTGATCGCGTTCCAGGCCTTTGCGCTTGGCAGTGTCGTACAGCAGCTCGGTGGCGACATATTGCCGCAAGAACTCGAGTTTGTCGCCGCGGTTTTTGATTTGCGCCAGCATGAAAGGCGGCAGGCTCTTCATTTCGAATTCCAGATCGCCGGAGGTGATTTCACGGTCGCCGATTTTCGCGATAACCTGGCCGGGACGTTTCTTCGTCACCTGCGCGGTGTCGAGAAAGGTGCTTTGCTCCAGCGCGTGCTGCGCGTCAGCCGAACGTTGCAGCCGCTCGAGGCATTCCACGACGCGGCGTTCGGAATCATCCACCAGGCCGCTACGCGGATAAAGCTCTTTCACGCGCAGATAATACGCCAGCGCCGCCTCATAATCGCGCAAACGATCGAAATAGATGTTGGCAATCGTGAAGCTGATGTTGGCCTGCTCTTCTTCATCGAGCGGATAGTTCTGCAAATATTGTTGATACTCCACGACGGCTTGCTTGTAAAGCTCGCGGTTGTACAGAATGTTGGCAAAATCGCGCGCTTTCTCCGCCGGGAGATTCGGTTTTGGCTTTTGCTCGCAACCGGCTGCCAGCAATGCCAGCAAGACAACTGCAAGCGGGCGTTGACTCCAGGTTAAAAGATTTTTCATGACTGCCGATCTTTCAGAGAGTTGACACGGGATCGAATTACATTTTAAAACCAATATTGAGTACTTAGGATTGCCATTTAAATAACTTACTCATTTTCTTTAAACCGCTAATCAACGCGAATGGTCGCTAATGCTTCTTACTGATGTTCGGTATTTACCTTGACAAGAATAGCCTTGATTTTACTGGCTAAGATGTGTCAAGTCAATTCGCGATTGTCAGTAATTCGCGATGATTCGCGTCTATTCGCGGTTGGAGATTGGGAAAGTTATTTAATCGTCGATCCTTCGTAGTCCTGCCCCTCGTGGGGCACTGCAGGAAGATTGAGATTATTCGCGTTGGCATCGGCCCGCAAGGGCCCGGGACTACGTACGAAATGTTAAGTGAACGATATTGACTTTGAAACAGTTTCAAGCACGGGACAATAAGGGATCAACACCGGCCGCGTTTTCTTTTCAATGAACGCCCCAAAAGATCGCAGACGTCTCGGCTTTGCTCAACATCGTTCTCACCGAAAACGCTTGGCCCGCATCTTGAAAAACCGCACCAGCGGCTCGATGTAGGGCTGATTCGTGCGAATTTCCACGGGATCCACATTAGTGGCGCGCAACGCTTTCTCCCGCAACAAGCCGCGCCGGGCCGCTTCTTTCGCAAACGCCTGGCGATTGGCGGCATTCGAGGTGTCAAGCAAATGAATCTCGCCGGTTTCAGCATCTTCCAGCTCGACGAAGCCGACATTCGGAATATCCATCTCGCGCGGGTCGGTGACCGGAATCGCGACGAGATCGTGGCGCTTGCTCGCCACCCGCAGCGCCTTTTCATAACCTTCCGAAAGAAAATCTGAAACCAGAAACACCACCGCTTTGCGCCGGATCACGCGATTGAGGTATTCCAGCGCCGCCGCAATGTTGGTGCCCGTGCCTTCCGGTTTATGATAAAGTATCTCACGCAGCACGCGCAACACGTGACTGCGGCCCTTTTTCGGCGGCACAAATTTCTCGATGCGATCGGTAAAAATGATCAAGCCGACTTTGTCGTTGTTCTTGATTGCGGAGAATGCCAGCAACGCGCAGATCTCCGCGGCAATGTCGCCCTTCATCTGTTCATGCGTGCCGAAATTTCCGGAGGAACTAACATCGACGAGCAGCATCACCGTAAGCTCGCGCTCTTCGTCAAAGACTTTGACATACGGATGTCCGGCGCGCGCCGTCACGTTCCAATCAAT
>SZPB01000618.1 GCA_030263535.1 Cytophagia bacterium CHB2 | reverse complement strand
TCGCTAATCTTAAAATTCGCGTTTATTGGCGTGCATTCGCGGTTTGGCTTTGGGCAAGTTATTTAATCGACGGACCTAAGTCCAGAGGCTGCGGATTTTTTACGTGATCCGCTTATTCTTTTCAAATTCGCCGAAACAATTTTCTTGTTTTTTGTCGCGCAATGCGTGATTTTGCGTTGCTTGATCACGACGGCCACCGCTTTTGCGGCGGGATCGTCGTCGACTATCATATTTATTTATTGAGTTCTGCAGAGGCATCAGGAGATCACATGGAAAAAACCAAAAACGTCGCGCTGGTGGCGCACGACAATCGCAAAAAGGATTTGATCGAATGGGTGGAATGGAATTTTGAAGTGTTGCTCGCGCACAATCTGATTTGCACGGGCACGACCGGCAAGCTGGTGGAGAAGGCGATTCACCAGAAATTGGCGGCTACGCGCGGCGGGCGATCGGCATTCAAACACATCACGCTGCTGAAATCCGGACCGCTCGGCGGCGATCAGCAACTCGGCGCGATGATCACCGAGGGCAAAATCGACTTCATCATTTTCTTTTGGGATCCCATGAGTCCCCAGCCGCACGATGTTGACGTTAAAGCGCTGCTGCGCATCGCCGTGGTCTACAACATTCCCATCGCCTGCAATCGCGCCACCGCCGATTTCATGATTTCTTCGCCCTTACTCAACGAAAAATATACGCCGATTGTAAAAGATTACAACACGTATCTTGAACGCGAGCTGGAGGAAATTTGACGCTGCCGGCGTTGTTTTTTTTACTCCAGCTTATTTTGAATTTTTGCCAATGCTTTCTCCGCCTGTTTTTTGTTGCGGCCATCATCCCACATCAAATCCGGCAGGCGCAAGCAGATTTGCAGATGTTCCTGCGCTCGCGCGTGCTCTTTCAGTTCAATCAATGTCTCGCCCAGCCACAAATGATGCGCAGGCGAGTTCGGATTAATTGCCAGGGCTTTTTCGAACCACGCGGCCGCTTGCGCGTGCCCGCCGGGCGGCACGCCGCCATATAAAACTTTAGCAAAGGCCCGCAAGACCCAACTGAGATTGGCGAGTTCATAATGCCAACGGCCCAAAACATGCATGGCGCCGTCGTGACGCGGATCGAGTGCAAGCGCGCGCTCCGCTGCGATTTTGATTTCTTTGGAGAGCCGGACTTTTTGCTTGCCGCCTACATTCAACGCGAGGCGCCCAAGCGCCACCGCTAGAAAAAAATGGCCCTGGGCGGAGTCTGGATAAAGCGCAACACAACGCCGCGCAAAGCGCTCCGCAAGCAGATAATGATCTTTTTGCGCCCGACCTTTTGCGGCAAAACCAACGTCGGCATGGCTGCGCGTCAATTTCCACAACACGTCATAATGTGTTGAATCAAGGCGTAAGGCTTTTTGATAGGCCGCCAGCGCAGCTTGATTATCAAAACGCGCGTGCGCCTGATCGCCGGCGCGCAGGGCGGACAAAAATTCGGCATTAGACGTGGCGGGCGAGCTGTTGTGCTGCAACCGATTTTTCTCTTCAGCCGCAATTCCGGCGGGGCCGTGTACAGATTGTACCCAGCTTTGAGATTGCCCTGGATTCACGCGAAACAAAGTCGTGGCGTATTGGTTCAAGTGAAAGTGTTCTTGCATGAATGTTGTAGCCGGAAAAAGCCGATGAAGCGCGGCGAAGCATACCAGAAACATCAGTTTGTGTGTTTTCAGCATGGGGTTTCATCAAATCGGTTTATGAGCAGACGGTTCATTTGGCGCGGGTTCGATTGTTTTGATTGGATATGGTATTAAAAAAATTCATCAATTCCATCGGCGTTATTGCAAAAATTTTAAGCGAATACGCCCGAAAAAAACATTGACTCCACCTTTGCTGATTTGTATATTGCCCCGCTAAAATTCAAAGACCGGAGGGTTTTAGCAGACGCCTGGAACATTACAGCAGGCACATTTTGCCTAGAGAGTGTTTCGGAGGGCTAGACCTAATTGGTAAGGCGGCGGTCTTGAAAACCGCTGGGCTTATAACCCTTGGGAGTTCGAGTCTCCCGCCCTCCGCTTTGGGATAGCGGATTGATGATTTCGGATTTCGGAATCAAAAAACCGCAATCCGTAATCATCAATCCGCAATTTGGAGAGGTGCCTGAGTGGCCGAAA
>SZPB01000617.1 GCA_030263535.1 Cytophagia bacterium CHB2 | reverse complement strand
CAGAACGGCGCTTCCGAGATGCACGTCTCAGAATCGAAGAAGCCACCAAGCTGGTGCAAGCCGCGCTGGGAATCGTGCTGCGCACCTCCGCGCAGCAGCTCCGCGCCCAGTTGGATGAGCTGGTGCGCCGCGCTGAAAATGAAGTGATCGGCAGCGGCAACCGTGAAGCAGAGCGTTTGCTGCAAGAGGCCAAGAAGAATCTTCAGCTCGGCGATCACGCGGCGATGGGCCGGCGGTTGGAGGCGGTAGGCCACTATCGTGTCGCGCGCGAATTGCTGGAGCGTGCGTTGAAGCTCGTGCAAGGCTCTTCGACATGCGTCGCCTATCTGGTTGAGCTGGCCGCAAAAGCGCAAGAGACCGTTGAGCAATGCAATAATCCTCTTGCCCAGAATGTTTATGAGCAAGGCCTGAAGCAAAAACGCCTGGCTGAGGATGCGTTTCGCCGCGGCGATCAAGCGCTGGCAGAAAAATTGTGCAACGGCGCGAATCGCCTTTTGCTGCGCGCTCTGGCGCTTTGTCCGGCGCAAGGCCAGGCACGGGATGAAGGGCAACTCAAAAGTGAGTTGCATGCTTTACGCGATATGCTGGCGCGCGCCGAGGAACAGCTTGCCGCCGGAAGCTCGCCGCGCCCGGGCATGCGTGCGTTGCTGGGACAAGCGCGCAAATTGGCATATGATGCCGAAGCCGCATTGGCGAGACAACAATACGCTCAGGCGCAGCGCTATATCACCAGCGGGCGCAACTTGATCGAAGCCACCACGCGCAGCGCTGGAATTCCTGCGCTTGAATTTGAAAAACAATGCGAGGCGGAATTGCAGCAATTGCAGCGCGATCTGCAGGAAGTCGAAACCCGCGCGCAGGAATCCTCGCGCAGCGAAGCCCAAGCCCTGGTCGAGTTGGCGCGACGGTCGTATGCCGCGGCGGAAAGAATTTGCGCCCGCCGGCCCCACACGCTGCGTTCTGTGGCCGCCTTTCGCATGATGGCGCGGGTGGCGCAAAGCTTCTTGCTGCAGGCGGAAGGACTTTTGCAAGAGACTGCCGCCGCAGCGCCTGACCGTGAAACCTTGCGCCAGCGACTGCAGGAATTGGATGCCACGCTCGAAGAAGTCAAATCAAGTTCAACGGCGGAGGAATCCGGATTTGCGCGCATTCTCATCGAGCAAGCCACGGAATTACGCCATCGCGCGCACACGGCTTATCAAGCCGGACAATTGAACGTGTCGTTTGAAACGGCAACCATTGCGTTCGAGTTGCTGCGGGAGGCGCTCAAGCTGTCGAATTGAGTTGTATGCTCAGGAACGCCATTTAAATAACTTACTCATTTGGGGAACCGCAAATGAATGCGAATATTCACTCATCTTAAAATTCGCGTTTATTGGCGTGCATTCGCGGTTTGAGATTTGGGCAAGTTATTATCCTCCGTTCAGTTTATTGTCAAGAAGCGGAGAGGCATAAACAAAAAAAGGAGTTCTCGCCAATTTAGGGCAAATGTGTGGATGGTGGAATCGCGTCATCGCGAAGCGCGCGAAGCCGCAAGTCTTCGTGGCAAAGGATAACTAACATTCAACCCTAAACAGGTATTTAGCGAAGGAGTTACTATGAGAATTTATCGCAACGTATTTTTATTGCTCTTTTTGAGCCTTTTCAGCAGCGCATTTGCGCAACGAGAGGCTAGGCTCATCATCTCGCCGCCGGACGTTTCTCTCGAACCCGGCCAAGGCCAGCGTTTCGAAGCCGCTCTGTTTGATGCCAACGGCCAGCCGATTCGCATTGCCGGAATACAATGGCGCGTCGAGCCGGATTCCTTGGGTAAAATTACCGAAGACGGTTTCTTCATGGCCGGACGCCTGCCCGGGGAAGTCAGAGTTATTGCCGAGGCCAAAGCTGAGGGGCATAACGCTGTCTTTGTCGCCCGTGCTTTGGTCAGAATCGGTAGGCCTGAACCGCCGCGTTTGCGTGTTGTCATCCGTCCGGAGTCTGCTGTCGTGCCGCCGGGCGAACAGCAGAAATTTGCGGCTTTTGTGTTGCGAGCAAATGGAGATCCGGTTCCCGTCACGCGCACGCGCTGGGAAGTCCATCCGCGAAATTTGGGCGAAATTACTGACGAAGGCGTTTTCACCGCCGGTCGGGAGTTTGCACACGGCGAGGTGGTAGCATT
>SZPB01000616.1 GCA_030263535.1 Cytophagia bacterium CHB2 | reverse complement strand
ACGCACGGCATCGAAGGCATTGCTCAACAGGTTCAACAAAACGCGGCCAATATCCTGCGGCACCATTTCGATCTTGCCGTCCAGCTCGCCGAAATCCTGATCGATGGTCACATTGAAATCCGGAATTTTCGCGCGCATGCCGTGGTAGCTGAGATTGACGTACTCTTCGACCAGCCTGTTGACGTCCGTCGGCTGGCGTTCGCCTTTACCGCCGCGCGCGTGCTGCATCATGCTCTTCACGATGCCATCCGCGCGCTTGCCATGGTGATTGATCTTCTCCGCGTTTTGTTCCAGCGTGTCAAGAATCTCCTCAATATCCGTCAAATCTTTCTCATTCACGCTTTTCGTTTTACGTTTTACCAGCTCTTCTCTCAACTCTCTCGCCAAATCCACCGACAACGCGGCAAAGTTATTCACAAAATTCAGCGGATTCTTGATCTCATGCGCGATGCCGGCGGTGAGCTGGCCGAGCGAGGCGAGCTTTTCCTGCGTGATGAGCTGCTGTTGCGTGGCTTTTAAATCAACATGCGCCTGTTCCAATGCCTCGTATGCTTCCTTGAGTTCTTTGGCTTTCTGCAATTCCATTTCCTGCCGCGCGTTTTGTATTTCCAGCTCGGCTGACTTTTTAATCTCACTTTGCAGATTGAGGTTGACTGCAGCAAACCGGCGGGCGAGAAAAGCAGACATGGTCAGCGGAACGACAAGAATAGCCGCAAACCAGAATATCAGGGGGTAAATCGCACTGTGGGGCAGGATATTTTTAATAAAAAGCACGATAATCAGACTGCCCGCAGCAAAAGCAATGAAGCCACTCCCGATGAGCCAGGCATCTTCCTTTTTCCTCAAGATTGCCAGAATAACAATTCTGAACATTTCAAGAACCATAATAACAAAAAATAGAATAGCCAGTTGGGCGGGAATAGAAAGAGGGACCACCCAGACTAAAATGCACTGAATCGCCGCAACCGCCAGGATGGCAAAGTACCATTTTGGCGGTTTCCCATAGAACAAAGAGTACAGAAATCTTACCCCCGAAATGCCAATAAAAATAAACAGGGTATAGGTTATGTGAACATAAGTTACGCCCAACCGGGTATCGGTTTCAAATCCAAAAACGTTTTCATGCGCAAAAAAGGCCATCGCCGATAAGGATGCGGTAAATATGGCAAAATAAATATGCTCGCGTTGACGCCTGTAAAAGAAGAATAATAGAAAATGAGAGATCGAGAACACGAATGGGATTGCAACCATAATTGACTGACCGCTGCTGGTGAGGCGTGCATCGGTGAAAATTCGCGCAAGGGCCTCATCGATATTTGTTAAAACAAGAGTAAAGCCAACCTCAGACGCAATATCTTTTTCATAAAGCACAAAATTCGAATAGCGCACGGCAAACAAATAGATCTCACCGCCGCGAAGCAGAATGGATTTGGCACTCTGCGGTTGCTCCACAGAAATGGCAAAAGGGACTTCATCTTCAGTCGAGGCGCCAACTTTGCCAAAGCGATATTTCAGCTCACCATTGATATAGATTTCCGAAGCACCGTTATGCGATAAAAAAATAGCCATCGGTACGATTGAAAGCGCACTATCGACTTCGAGGTAAGATCTGAACCAACCAATGCCCGGCCAGCCACTTTCCGGCATCGCTTCCTCGGTCAGATGGCTGTCGACAATTTCCCAATCGCTATCATCGAAATTTGGATCAGCCCAGGCAATATTGTCGCCCGGATGGTACTTCCACCTTTCCGAAATCAGCAGCGAGCGCCCGGATTCCAGGCTGTCTTTGGTAATGACAAATAGGGGCTCCTGGGCAGAAAGGCACGTTGCCAGGCACAGGATTGGGGCTATTAGTGCAGCCCTGTAGAAACGCATATTCATTTTCATCGGGCTTTGTTTTTGCATTCTCAGCCTCAGTTTTCCACTTTATTCCACATACGCAATTTATGCAGGCAATTTCACAATAAACGTCGCACCTTCGCCCTCCCTGCTTTCCACCGTCAGCGTGCCGCCATGTCCCTGCGTGACGATGTCAAACGAAAGCGACAAACCCAGTCCGGTGCCGGAACCCGTCGGCTTGGTCGTGAAAAACGGCTCGAAGATTTTCTCCCGCACTTCATCGGAGATGCCGCCGCCGTTGTCGCTCAAACGAGTCTCAA
>SZPB01000615.1 GCA_030263535.1 Cytophagia bacterium CHB2 | reverse complement strand
TCACGTTCCACTCATTCGTCTTTTGCGCCATGGCTGCTGTCTCTCTTTTTGTTTGGAAGATTGCTCTTAAAGTAAATCTCCTCCCACGCAAAAGCAAGCGCTCTTTTGCTTGACTTGCTGGGCTTGATTTCACTATTTTCCGCTTCGCCTTTCACGCTACAGGTAACAATTGCGGAGAAAAGATGAAGCAAATTGAGCCACATGAGCTGCACCAGCGCCGCGAGCAGGGCGAGAAAATCATTTTGCTCGATGTTCGCGAACAACACGAGGTGGATTATTGTCGCATTGCCGGTTCGCTGCACATTCCCATGCGCCAAGTTCCCCACCGGATTTCCGAGCTGAGTCCCGAGGATACCATCGTCGTGTATTGTCATCATGGCGGCCGCAGCATGCAAGTTAGCCGCTTTCTCGAACAGCAAGGCTTCACGAGTGTGATGAATTTGCGCGGCGGCATTACGGTTTGGTCGCAGCAGGTCGATCCCTCGGTGCCGGTCTATTGAAATTTGATGATTGAGAATTGATGATCGATGATTGCAATCGCGCTTTGTTCGCGGGGCGATCTTTGCGGTACTCTTTCACCCATTGCCATAGCCCTTATGCCGTTCCGTTACACGCCCAACATGAAAAAGCGCCTGAACCGGCGTTTGGTTGTCATGCTGCACAATGCGCTGCGGCATTTCCCGGAACTCGAGGGCCAAACCATTACAGTTGGGTATACCCGGACTCATCTCGGCGCAGCCATTCGCGAACAAAACTTGATCCGGTTGCGTGCGCGCAAAGTGACCTACAATACTATCGGCCACGAGTTGACGCATCTCGTGCAGGGCCTGAACGGCATTCCCGGAGGCGAAAAACAATGCGATATCTGGACGCTGGCGCGCAGCTCTTTGTTTTGTGATGACGCGCCGACTTATCTGCAATTGCCGCTCCAACTGCGCCGGCATTGGCCGGCTTATGCTTCCGAAGTACACGCGTTGTGTCGCCGCGCAATCGAAGTTCGAAAAACCTATCGCAATTATATTCGTTGGTTGGAGCAGGAATTGGCGGAATTGAGCCGGCGCGCAACCACTGGCGCAAAGCAATTGGAATTGGTGCTGGATTCGTCGCTCAAATTTTGAATACGATTCTGAAAGTTTTAGGCAGAATGATTTTACGACATAATTCTGCTGACGAAGTACGTTAAAGGAGCCTTTCGTATTTCTTGGGTGTTTCGTGGCTAACAGGTTTAAATCTGCTTATACCGAATTCATGTCCTTCCGAGAACTCCACCGCTTGCAATTCTAAATTCGCTTCTGTATTTTCCTTCTGGCTCTGGCTGAATTCATTTGCCTGACAGAACAGCTTCCCACATGCAATTCCCCTACGCTGAAATTCATTTTGCTCTGCCGCTCTCGCGTGGTTACACCTATCGCGTGCCGGAATCTCTCGATCATCTTGCCTTGGTCGGCAGTCGCGCGTTGGTGCCCTTGGGCAAACGTGTCGCAACGGGTTTCATTGCCTGCCGCAAAGCCGAAATCGACTTTCCCACGGAAAAACTCAAAGATGTTTTGGATATTCTCGATGAAACGCCGCTGTTCGACGAAACGCGCATGGATTTGGCGAAATGGGTGGCGGAATATTATCTCGCCAGCCTCGGTGAAGTGTTGCGCACCATGCTGCCGCCGGGTCTCGAAAAAGAGAGCAAACAATTCGTGCGCCTCATGCGCGCGCCGAGCCTGCAAGAATTGGAAGAGATGGCTGCGCGTGCGCCGCGCCAGGCTGAGATTGTGCAGGCGTTGCTGGGCAAAACCGGCTACAAAGTCTCACATCTTGCGCGTAATCTCAAATATCGAGGCGTGCGTGAGAGCTTGCGCAGCCTGGTGAAGCATGGTTATGTCGAAGTTGCGCAAGCCGCAGGTAAAACGATGGTCGCCGCGCAGAAGGTTACGATCGTGCAATTAACTCCTGTCGGCAAAAAGTTTTTAGAACGGCGCGAAATAGATGCGGCGTCTCATGCCGGGGAAGAGCCTGCCGCAGCGTTAGAAGTTGCAGCCACCGGCGCGAAACGCAAATTAAGTGAAAAACAACATAATGGCCTCAGGCTATTGTACAAGCACGGGGAAATGCCGCGCGCATTTTTGTTGAAGAAAAGCGGCCTGGCAAGCACGTCGTTGAATGCGTTGGCGCAAAG
>SZPB01000614.1 GCA_030263535.1 Cytophagia bacterium CHB2 | reverse complement strand
ATAGCCCGAGTAGCCTTGCCCCTCGTGGGGCACTGTTGCAACCGCGGGTTCAGTGGCTTCGACAGCCGCCCACAAGGGGCGGGGACTACAATTCTTGTTCATTTGCGTGAATTAGCGGTTTGTTGAAAACCTTCGCATTATGGCAAAACCATGAATCTTACCAAACTTTCCGTGCATCGCCCCATCGCCACTACCATGGTGTTTTTGATCATCATCGTTTTGGGCATGATGGGATTGCGGTATTTGCCGGTCGATTTGTTGCCGCCCGTCGAATTTCCCATGTTGACCATTCGTACGAATTATGCCAACGTCGGGCCTGAGGAAATCGAAACCATCATCACCGATCGCATCGAGAATGCGATTGCGAGCGTGCCGAACATCGAAGAAGTGCGCTCCGAATCCGAAGAAGGCCGCAGCCAGGTCTCGCTGCAATTTTCTCCCGGCACCAACATCGACGAAGCTGCCAACGACGTGCGCGCCGCGCTGGATCGCATTCGCGACAGCCTGCCGCAGGAAGCGGAGACGCCGCGCGTCTGGAAATTCGATCCCGATAATTTTCCAGTGGTGATCGTCGGCGTGCGTTCCGAAACGCGCGGCATGGCAGAGTTGACGCGGATTTTGGAGCGGGAACTTTCTCAGCGTTTCGAACAAGTTTCGGGCGTCGGCGCGGTGGATGTGTGGGGCGGCATCTATCGTGAAATTCAAGTGCAACTCAAACGCGATCGCCTCGCTTCGAGTCAGCTTTCTGCCACGGACGTGCAACAGGCATTGCAGCGCGAGAACATCACGCTGCCCGGCGGCGACATGCGCGAGGGTTTCAATGACATGTATGTGCGCACGCGCGGCGAATATCAAACACTCGATGAAATCGCGGCGACGATCATCACCGTAGTCGATGGCCGGCCCATTCGCGTGCGCGACGTGGCCGAAGTCGTCGATGGTTATGCCGACATCAACCGCATCGATCAAATCGACGGCCGGCCCGTGGTGCGTCTCGGCATCCGCAAGCAATCTGGCGCCAACACCGTCGCGGTTGCGGAAGAAATCCGCGGCATTATGGCCAAAATCAATCAAGAACGCGACGATTTGGAATTGATGTTGATCATCGATCAAAGCGAGTTCATTCAAAATTCGATTGACAACGTCAAACAATCCGCGGTTTGGGGCGGCTTGCTGGCAATATTCATTTTGTATATTTTTTTACGCAACGGCTCGTCCACGTTCATCATCGCGTTGGCGATTCCCATTTCGATGATCGCGACGTTCGGGCTGCTCTTTTTCAACGGCCTCACGCTGAATCAAATGAGTTTTGGCGGATTGGCGTTGGGCATCGGCTTGATCGTCGACAACGCGATTGTCGTGCTCGAAAACATGGTGCGGCTGCGCGAAAACCGGCACAGTCTCGAAGAGAGCGCTTTGACCGGCGCCAAACAAGTGACCGGCGCGATCGTCGCGTCAACGTTGACGACGTGCGTGATCTTTTTGCCGGTGGTATTCATGCAAACCGTTTCCGGCATGTTGTTCAAAGAACTGGCGCTCGTCGTGGTGTTCTCGCTGCTGTGTTCGCTGCTGGTGGCAATCACGTTGGTGCCGATGGTGAGCAGCCGCTTTCTCACGATTCGCGAGGGCGAAAAGGCCACCGATGACGAAGGCTCGCGTCTCGGCCGTTTTTTTCTCCGGCTGGAAACGGGCTATTCCCGCTGGCTGGAAGCGGCCATGCGGCGCAAGCGTCTCGTCTTTGCCGTGACCGGCGCATTGTTGCTGATCACCATCCTGCTTTGGCCGTTGCTGCCGCTGGAGCTGGCGCCGCAAACCGATGCGGATGAAATCGGCGTGGAATTGCAATTGGCGCAGGGCATGAACATCGCCGTGGCCAACGAGTATTTGAAAGAACTCGAGCGCATCGTGCGCGAAGTGATGCCCATGGATCAAGTGCGTTACATGACCACCGAGCTTCGCCCCGGCGATGCGGAAGTGGAAATCTCTTTGCTGAATGCCAATGAGCGCACCATGGACAGTTTTGTTTTGGCGGATCATCTTCGCGAAAACATCGCCGGCAAAATTCCGGGATCGGATATTCGCGTGAGTGCGCAATCCGGTTTGTGGATGTTGCGGCGTTTGTTCGGCTCCGGCGGCGCCGAGGCGGTGCAGGTGGAATTGCGCGGCTACGATCTCGCGCTTGCCGATCGCCTTGCGCTGGACATCG
>SZPB01000613.1 GCA_030263535.1 Cytophagia bacterium CHB2 | reverse complement strand
GTTCCGACCGGGGCGCGCGTCGAAGCGACGGTGCTGCCGGGCGCGGTGGAAGAATTGCGCGACCTCACCGTTGCCCCGTTTCCCACCGCGCGCCTCGAGGAAGGCGAGCAGCGCGTGGAATATTTGTCCGACATTCAAACCTTCTCGCGTAACGATTTCTTCCCAACCGATTTGGTTTCCGTTGATGCGCCCGACTTGTTTCGCCAGCAACGCGTTGTGCGTGTAGTGGTGTCGCCGGTGCAATACAATCCCGCCCAAAAGACTCTCAGAATTTACCAAGAGCTTCGCCTCCTCGTGCGCCACACCGCCAGCGATGAGCCTGGCCGAACCGCATTTTCGCCGACGGGTGGCTCTCCGGTGGAGGAATCTTTTTACCGCAATTTGATTTTCAATTATGAGCAAGCGCGGCAATTCCGGCTGCCACGGCAGACCCAGACGCTGCGCAAAGCTGCCTCGCCATTCGCCGAAGGCCCGCTCTATAAAATTGCGCTGCGCGCGGAAGGCATGTATCGCATCACCGGCCAGGCGCTGGCAGGTGCAGGCATCGATCTCACCTCCGTGCAGCCGGCGCACATCCGTCTCTTCAACAACGGCGGGAAGGGATTGCCGCGCGGCCTGTTTGACCCACGTCCGGAAGGCTTGGTCGAAAATGCAATCTATGTCTCCGACGGCGGCGACGGCCGGTTTGATCCCAGCGATTTCATTTTGTTTTATGGCCGCGGCGTTGACGGCTTCGAGTTCGACACCACCAGCGGCCAGATGAGACATTATCTCAACAAGTTCGGTTTTGATAATTTCTATTTTCTCTCGGTCACACCGTACAGTGATGGCAGCACCGGCAAGCGCATGTCGAGTCGCGCGCCGTTGCCCTTTGCTGTCGCACAAACCCTGGCGACCAGTTTTCAACAATATGTTTATAATGAAGAGGAATTGAACCCGCTGTTCGAATCGGATCAAACCTGGTTCGGCTATGATTTCGGCACCCGATCGAACACGAACACCAGAACGTACAAGCTTCAACTTCCTGATCCTGTCACCGATGCCACCGGGCGCATTCTCTTTAGATTTTATGCGCAGTATTTCTCCAGCACACCGCATCGCATGGCCGTGACGTTCAATCAGCAGCCGATCAACGAATTTGTCATTCCCGGCAACAGCTTTCGCACGCAGGATTTTACGCTGGCGCGTTCGGGCGTCATCAAAAACGGGGAGAATGAAATTCTGCTCACCTATACCGGCAGCGGCGACGCGACTCACATGTACATCGATTATTTTGAGTTGAATTATGCGCGCCAGTTGCGCATGCCCGGCCCGAGTTTGATTTTTGACGGCACGGCCAGCACCGATCCGGTCGCCTATCGTTTGGATAATGCTGATCCCAACGGCCTTTGGCTGTTCGACGTTAGTGATTTCAGCACAGCGGCGCTGCTGACCACGGAAAACTGGCAGGTGAACGGCGCACAGATTACGTTTACTGATGCCGGCAGCACGCCCAACCCGCGACGCTATGCCGTCGCCACCAACGCAGGGTTTACTAATATCGAAGCCGGTGCAATTACCAAAGACTCGCCTTCGAATCTGCGTTCGCCAGATCACAGCGCGGATATGATCATCATCACGCACGATGATTTCGTCTCGCAAGCGCAGCGCATTGAAAGTTTGCGCGAGAACTGGCAACCGTACAGCCCCTCGCCGCAGCGTCTGGAGGTCGAGATCGTTAATATTCAAGACGTGTTCGATGAATTTTCCAGCGGTATGTATGACCCGGTCGCGATTCGCGATTTTTTGAAGTATGCTTATGAGAATTGGCGCAAGCGGCCTTCATTTGTGCTGTTGTTCGGCGACAGCGATTATGATCCCAAAAATATCCGCAACAAATCCGACAAGAACTGGATTCCGAGCTATCACACCGCCGAGCTGGACGAATATACCAGCCGCGTAACGGATAGCTGGTTTGCGTATGTGAATGGCAATGATGCGTTGATGGATCTGGCGATCGGCCGCATTCCGGCGCGTTCGCTGGCGGAAGCCGAGGCCTATGTGAATAAGCTCATCAAATATGAAACGAATCCCGTCTTTGGGCCGTGGCGCAACGCGATTATCATGGTTGCAGATGACGAAAATTCGCCGGACGGCCTGGAAGCTTTTCATATTAATGATACTGAAAATCTCATCAATCAGCGCACGCCGGATTATTTCGATATTCG
>SZPB01000612.1 GCA_030263535.1 Cytophagia bacterium CHB2 | reverse complement strand
CTCATTTGGGGAACCGCTAATAAACGCGAATATTCGCTAATCTTAAAATTCGCGTTTATTGGCGTGCATTCGCGGTTTGAGATTTGGGCAAGTTATTTAGTCGACAATCCTAGTATTGTTTTGGAGGATAGCATGATCGCCAGAATGTGGCACGGCATGACGCCGGCGGCAAAAGCAGATGACTATCTCGAAGTCTTGAAAAAAACCGGCGTCCCGGATTATCAATCGACCGAGGGCAATCGGGGTGTGTATATTTTGCGACGAATCGAAGGCGACCGCGCGCATTTTCTGTTGATCACACACTGGGATTCTGTTGAAGCCATCAAGAAATTTGCCGGCGAGGATTTTGAGAAAGCAAAATATTATCCTGAAGACGCGGCGTTTTTGCTCGAGTTCGAACCTCATGTAACACATTACGAAGTGCTGGTCAATTCCTCAACAGTTTGAATGCGCAGAATGGAGAACGATATGCAGGAGTTATTAAAAGCCGCGGCGGAACGCGCCATCAGCTATTTGCAAAATTTGGAAACACGCGGTGTTGCACCGAGCGCTGAAGCGATCGCGAATTTGTCCCGCTTCAACGAGCCGCTGCCGGAAGATCCGGTTGATCCGCAAAGCGTGTTGCAGATGCTCGACGAGTTCGGTTCACCGGCAACCATGGCGATTGCCGGGCGGCGATTTTATGGCTTCGTTATCGGCGGCTCGTTACCGGCAGCGCTGGCGGCAAATTGGCTCGCTGCCGCATGGGATCAAAACACCGGATTGTACAAAGTAACTCCCGGCACCGCATATCTCGAAATCATTGCGTTGCGGTGGCTGCTTGAAGTCTTGAAATTGCCGTTGCAAAGCGGCGGCGCATTTGTCACCGGCGCAACGGTTGCTAACTTCACAGCGCTCGCGGCCGCGCGCCATGCCGTTCTCAAACACGCCGGATGGAATGTCGAAGCGGAGGGATTGTTTGGCGCACCGCCGATCACCGTCATCGTCGGCGCAGAAGCGCATCCCACGCTGTTCAAATCGCTGGGATTGCTCGGTCTCGGCAGAAGTCGCGTGGTCAAAGTTCCGGTTGATGGCCAGGGCCGCATGCGCGCCGAGGCGTTTCCCAAAAACGCCGGCCCCACGATCATTTGCGTGCAGGCAGGCAACATCAACACCGGCGCCTTCGATCCCATCGAGCAGATTTGCAGCATTGCGCATGACAGCGGCGCCTGGGTACATGTCGATGGCGCTTTTGGCTTGTGGGCTGCGGCCGCGCCTTCACACGCATATCTTGCCAAGGGAATTCAAAACGCCGATTCATGGGCGACCGATGCGCACAAGTATCTCAACGTGCCGTACGATTGCGGCCTGGCGTTTGTGCGCAATGCCGAGACGCTGCGCGCGGCCATGGCAATCACTGCAGAATACCTGCCGACGGAAAGTCCGGAGCGCAACCCTTCCGACTACACGCCTGAGCTGTCGCGGCGCGCGCGCGGCGTGGAAGTGTGGGCCGCTTTGCGCAGTCTGGGAAAAAAGGGTTTGGCGGATTTGATTGAGCGCACGTGCCGCCATGCCCGGCGATTTGCCGAAGGCCTGAGCGCTGCCGGTTTTCAAATTCTCAATGAAGTCGTGTTGAACCAAGTTTTGGTTTCATTTGGTGATGCCGAGAAAACCAATCGCGTCATTGCCGCGATTCAAGCCGACGGCACGTGTTGGTGCGGCGGCACGGTGTGGCAGGGAAAAACCGCGATGCGCATCAGCGTTTCTTCCTGGGCAACGACAGATGAAGATGTCGAGCGCAGCTTGGAGGCGATGATTCGAATCGCGAAAAAGTACGCTTGAAAATCGGCTTGTGATATCAAGTACAAATGGGTTGCATCAAATTCAAACAGATTCGTCGACGACTTTCTGAACTTCCCGTTCTACTGATAGGCAATAATGATGACAATCGATCCTAAACGCGAACTCCTGCGCCACACGGTTGCAACGCTGGCCTACCGCGCCGGCAAAACCCTGCGCGATATTCCGGAAAATTTCGCCTCGTTTCGCATCGACGAAACCACGCGCACGCCGGCGCAGATTCTGGCGCATCTCGGTGATTTGCTCGACTGGGCATTATCGCTTGCGGAAGGTGAGCAGCGGTGGAACGACTCAACACCTTTGCCGTGGGAGCAGGAAGTCGCGCGCTTTTTTGAAGCCTTGAAAAAGTTCGATGACTATCTGGCGTCTGATGCGCCGCTG
>SZPB01000611.1 GCA_030263535.1 Cytophagia bacterium CHB2 | reverse complement strand
CTAAAGATCGCCTCGCTTCTCTTTCTGGCGGCCACGGTTTTGCGGGTATTGTTTGTTCTCGTTGTGATGTCGGCCAACGCCTTTGCCGAAAGCGCGGCGGCGATGAATTTGCTCAGCCTTTCCGGCGCGGGCATGATTTTCTGGGCGCGCGTCGCCATCGGCCTGGTCGGCCCGCTGATTTTCGGCATCATGATTTATGAGACGGTAAAATTGCGCAGCACCCAGTCGGCAACCGGCATTTTGTATGCGGCGGTGGTGATGGTATTTATCGGCGAAGCGTTTTCAAAATTTTTGTGGTACTTTACAGGAATACCGGTTTAGAACCAAACTCCGCCCGGCGGATCCGGCGTGAATTATGACTTGATTTTCGGGTTGCAGCAATCTATATTTTCCGAACTTAAATCGCAGGATGCCTCGCGCGAAGGCATCAGCTCATCTCTGGAGAAGCAACTATGGATTTGAAACCGTTGGAAGAGCTGACCTTCCGGTTACGATTGGAAATCATGGTGTGTTTATTCAACGGCCAGCCCTTGCGGCCGTTGCTGGACAAGCTCACCACCGTGCAGCTTGTGCAAGCGCACAATTTTTTATGGAATAAACTCGTCGAGTTTCATTTCAAGACGCAAAAGGGAGAGTTTCATCGCGAAGAAGTCACGCGCAAGATGATTCCCTCCGCCAAGTATCAAAAGTTGCAAAATTGCGACCTGCGCCTGGATTATTGCAAAGGCGTGGAGTGCATCTGGTCGAATGCCGCGTGCGCGGGCAACAAAGTCAAAAACAACATGGAAGTCATGGCCGAGCACATGCGCGGCTATTTGCGCCCGAGCCTTGCGCCGGCGCCCCCGACATTTGAAGAACGTTATGCAACGGCGTGATGCCGCCGGCGCACGTCAATGGAAGTTGTTGCGAAATTCCGTTGCGCTTAAGCGAGGAAAGTTATGACATCATTGTGGATATATGTCGTCGTCGCTGCGACGGCGTTCGTGCTTGCCTGGTTGTTAGCCAAGTTCACGATTCAGCAAAAACTGGCGCGCAACAAGTCCGCTGCGGCGGATATCATTGCACAAGCGGAAAAAGAGGCCGAACGCAAGCGACAGCAGTTCCTGGTACAGGCCAAGCAGGAATGGTTCCGCGAGCGTGATGGCCAAGAGCAAAAACTGAAACAACGCCTGCGCATGGCCGAGGAGAACGACCAGCGCCTGGACGATCGGGAAAAAAAGCTCAATCGCCGCGAAGATTCGCTGAAACAGCGCGAAAGCGCGCTGGCGCAACGCGAAAGCGAGCTGGAGAATTACAAGCTTTCGCTCAAAACCAAAGACGCCGAGCTGGAAAGGTTGATCTCCGCGCAAAATCTCGAATTGTCGAAGATCACGCAACTTTCCCTCGAAGAGGCCAAGCAGCGTTTGATGGAAAATCTCCGCCAGGAATTCAACAAAGATGCCGCGGAGATTTACAAAAGCATTGTGGATGAGGCCAAAGCCAACGCCACGCGCGAGGCAAAACGGATTCTTACCATGACGATCGAGCGCATTGCCTCGGAGCATGCCTCGGAAACCTCGGTCTCGGTCGTGCCGATTCCTTCGGAAGATGTCAAGGGCCGCATTATTGGCCGCGATGGCCGCAACATCAAAGCATTCGAACAAGCTACGGGCGTCAAAGTCGTGGTCGATGACACGCCCGAGGCCGTTGTACTCTCGGCATTTGACCCGGTCAAACGCGAAGTCGCGCGCCTGGCCTTGGAGAAGTTGATCGGCAACGGCAAAATTCATCCGCAGCGCGTTGAGGATGTGGTGAAATCCTGCGAAGAAGAAGTGGAAAAGGCCATTTGGCGCGCCGGCAATGAGGCAGTAGCCACTGTCGGCATCGGGAAAATTCATCCGGACATGATTCGCGTGTTGGGCCGCCTGCATTTTCGCACCAGCTACGGCCAGAATGTGCTGGATCATTCCAAAGAAGTGGCCTACATATGCGGCGCGTTGGCGGCCGAGCTGCGGCTCGATGTTCGCATGGCAAAACGCGCCGGCCTGTTGCACGACATCGGCAAAGCCATCAGCCAGAATCAAGAAGGCACGCACACGCAACTGGGCATGGAAATCGGCAAGAAATATAATGAAGATCCGATTGTGATCAATGCCATCGGCTCGCACCACGAAGACATTCCGGCAGACAATCTCATTTCGTTGCTGGTGAGCGCCGCCGACGCCATCTCCGGCTCGCGCCCGGGCG
>SZPB01000610.1 GCA_030263535.1 Cytophagia bacterium CHB2 | reverse complement strand
AATCTTGGTGGTTGTGCTTATTTTACGAGGGGTGCTGCTACATGCACCCCTCGGTTTTGTTGTTGGATTTCACGTAGAGTAACCTCAGATCCTACCTCATCTTGCCTATCCGGCCTCACAATGGCTCACCCTCATGGTATCCTGTTTGTTTTTCTGACAACGAAAAGCATAAATTGATATAAAATAAAATTTTGCCTTGATAAAATTTAGGATTGTTTTTGTCGACTTCTATTTTGCTGCAAAGTGAAACACTTCGTCTGCAAATGGCTGCCATGCGTGGTACTGCTTGAGCACTCAAAATGACCAGGAAGAAACAATCACCGCAGCGCGATGCCCCTCAGGATGCAGGAAAGGCCAGCTCAACCCCAAAGGATAATTTTTGTTCACAAATTTTAAAATTGGCTTGTGAAGTGTATAAAAGTACACTATATTTGTTCAAAAATAGTGTCTTTATAATCACCATTCAGCAACCAAAAAAAGGAGGTCGACATGTTGAATCAGTTTGAACTCAACAACGGGCAGCGTGTGCATGTTGACGTTGATCTTCGTTATTGGCGTGGCCGTTTGGAACCCTTTCAGTTTCTTTTTATGAGTGATTTGTATCGCATCAGCCGTATTACCCGGCGGCAGGTTCGCACCGTGGAAAGCCGTGAATTTCGCCAGTATTGGGTGCGGGTGGAAAAACTTCCGGGAACATTTCAATTGATTGAAGATCTCAAATCCGCTTTATGGCTGTTGAGCCGGCCCAGCAAAACCGGAGCGTGACATTTGATTTTTGGATTGGCGTGGAGATTTGCGTATATTGCGGCTTAATTGAGCATGATGGCGGCCGGGCTTGACCTGTGAGCGAAGCCCGGCAATTCTAACCTGAGTCGCAAGGCAAATACCTCCGAGTTTCTATGAACGCTGATCAAACCAGTAATGACGTGCGTGCGGAAAACGGCGCCTCTTCTTCGGCTGAGGCGCCGCAACCAGCGGTGAACACCAAAGACGAACAACGGCAGAAGCTCTTTCAGGCGCTGTTCGATCTCTTTCGTGAGTCGCTGAAAAAACAATGGACCCTGGCGGAATTGCAGCAACTTCCGCTGGCCCGGCGGCTCCTGTGGCTGGCCAACGCAACGTATGAGCAACGCAGCCTTTACCCCCTGGCTTGGCGGCAGCAGTTTGTGCGGCAAGCGCGTACATTACATTCCCTCACCGGTTTTCGCGACATCCGCGTGTTGCTTTATCGCTGGCTCAGGCAAATGGCGCAACTTCCCGCCACCGCGGATTTATTCGTTTCTGCGGAACCGCGCTTGCGCCGGCATCTTGACCGCCTGGCTGCCGCTGAAAATATTGATCTCCCCACCGTCACTTCGCCCCCCCCTGCAACCTCTTCACCTCGGCATATTTTGACGGTCGATAATCCTGAAACCGATGATCGTGATGACGCGCTCAGCTTTCGCCGCACCGAAACGGGCGAGGAGATTGGCGTGCATGTGCCAAATCTCACCAACTTTGTGTTGCCGGGCAGCGAGTGGGACCGCTGGGCGGAGCAAGTCGCGGTTTCAGCCTATTTGCCGCATGTCACGATCAGCATGCTGCCGGAAGCCGTCAACGCGGCAGCGAGTCTGAGCGCCCATGCCGCTCGGGAGGTTTTATCGTTTTATTTTGTGCGCGAGGCCGGTGAAATTCGTTTTGATCGCCCGGCCTGCGAGACCATCCGCATCGATCACAACGCGCATTATGAGGAAGTTGAAACCTGGTTGGAGACCGGCGCCCCGGGCCATTGGAGCCGTGCGCTGCCGGCCTGGGTTGCCGGCGCGCAGCAGTTCGAAGCGGCGCGCATTGCAGCCGGTGGGCGCGTGTTTGACCGCGAACAAGTTGATGTGCGAGTCGATGCCTCGGGCCGGGTGGAATTGCGGCGGTATGCGCAAAACAGCGCGGCGCGCAAAACAGTCGCAGAATGGATGATTGCCGCAAATCAGGCGGCGGCGGCGTTTTGCCACGAGCATGGGCTGCCGTGCTTGTATCGTACGCAGGAAAACGCCAGCGCGCCGGAGGAGGAAATAGGGGCAGAGCCGGAACAACGCTTTTCCCGGCCGCAACTCAGCGTGCAGCGCGCGCCGCATCGCGATCTCGGCCTTGCCGGTTATACGCAAGTCACTTCGCCGCTGCGCCGCTATGTCGATCTGCTGATGCAGCGCCAGATCATCACCTTTCTGCAAGAGGGCGCGCCGGCGGCCGCACC
>SZPB01000609.1 GCA_030263535.1 Cytophagia bacterium CHB2 | reverse complement strand
TCGGTAGGAACTTTGACCGTCAGGATGCGCGGTGCATACGGTGAGATTTCGGGCCGAGAAGCGATCAGCGTCGCATTCATGATGCCAAGAATGTGCAGGCGCGCGATGCGGGCGCGTTCCAGCGCTTCGGCCATGATCGCCGCGGACATGCCTTTGATTTTGATGTCCATCTGAAAGCCGGTGATGCCCGCTTTCGTTCCGGCAACTTTGAAATCCATGTCGCCGAGATGATCTTCGTCGCCGAGAATATCCGTCAACACCACAGTGTTGCCGTTTTCTTTGATCAAACCCATGGCGATGCCGGCTACGGCTTCTTTAATCGGCACGCCGGCATCCATCAGCGCCAACGAACCGGAGCACACCGTTGCCATTGAGGAAGACCCGTTCGACTCGAGCACATCCGCCACGACACGCACGGTGTAGGGGAACGTGCCTTCGTTCGGCATCACGGGTTTGAGCGAGCGTTCGGCTAGATTCCCATGCCCAATCTCGCGGCGGCCCGGCCCGCGGAACGGCCGAATTTCGCCGACGCTGAATGGCGGGAAATTATAATGCAGCATGTAGCTTTTGTAAAACTCGCCTTCCAGCTCGTCCATCTTTTGTTCATCGACCTTGGTACCCAGAGTCACCGCGGCGAGTACCTGGGTTTGACCGCGCGTGAACAGACTGGTGCCATGCACACGCGGCAACACGCCCACTTCGCAAGTAATCTGGCGAATGTCCTGTGGCCCGCGGCCATCAAGGCGGCGTCCCTTCTCGATGATCATTTTGCGCACAAGTTGTTTTTCAATTTTGTGAATAAGCTCTTGTGCGATGGTTTCACTTTCCGGGTAATCCGGCTGCAAAGTTGCGAGAGTGTTCTTATAAAGCTCTTTCATGCCGTTGCGGCGCGTTTGCTTATCCGTTTCCAGCAGCAACTCGCCGAGCGACGGCACGATCATGTCTTTGAGGCGCGCTTCCAGGCCCTCGGGCAACGCCGGCGGCGTAAATTCGCGCTTGGGCTTGGAGGCTTCTGCAGCAACGGCTTTTTGCACTTGAATAAGCTGAGCTGCAACGTTCTGCCCAAACGCCAGCGCTTCCACCATTTCAGCTTCGCTGATTTCCTGCGCTTCGCCTTCAACCATGAGTATCGAATCTTCGGTGGCGGCAATCACGAGATCGAGATCGCTTTGCGTCAGCTCTTCATGCGTGGGATTGGCAACGAGCTTGCCGTCGAGGCGGGCAACCCGCACGCCCGCAATCGGGCCTTCCCACGGAATGCCGGACAACAAAATCGCCATGGAAGCCGCGGAAATGCCGAGCACGTCGGGATCATTCGCTTTATCGGCGGAGAGCACCGACACCATTACTTGCACTTCACACTTATAATCTTCAGCAAAGAGCGGCCGGACGCCGCGATCGATCAAGCGCGCGGAGAGTATTTCATTCTCCGAGGGCTTGCCCTCGCGCTTGAAAAAGCCGCCGGGAATTTTTCCAGCAGCAAATGCCTTTTCACGATAATCAACGGAGAGCGGAAAAAAATCCTGGCCTTCGACGGCTTCTTCAGCGCCGACGACGGTCGCCATGACAATCGTGTCGCCAAGCTGCACCCAGCACGCGCCATCGGCCTGCCGTGCGACGCGACCGGTTTCAATCGCGAACACTTTCCCGTTTAATTCAGTTTCCTTGCGACAAACCATGCGGAAAACTCCTCTTGTTTGAATTCACCCAGTTCGCTTCAGTGTACATCAGCCGGCTCATGTCGTCTTTTGTACAACTGCAACATCGGGCATCATAAGTTCATATGTTTAGCGGCGCAGGCCGAGATCACTGACGATTTTGCGATAGCGTTCGATATTCGACTTGGCGAGATAATTCAGCAGCCGGCGGCGCTTGCCCACCATCTTCAACAAGCCCAAACGCGAATGATGATCCTTCTTATTGGTTTCAAGATGGGTTGTCAAATTATTGATGTTGGTCGTCAACAGGGCAATCTGAACTTCGGCTTTGCCGGAATCGCTGGCGCTGGCGCCGAACTTTTGCACGATTTCTGCTTTTTGTGCATTGGTTAATGACATTGCAACATTCTCCTCAAGAGGTTAGCTTTTGATATTGATTCGCTTGATCGTTGTTAAAATGGCAAAATTTTAATTCAACCGCAAGGGGCGTGTTGTGATATTTGTGTTACGGCCCGCCAAGCTCGGCTTGCACAACGCGCAGGCTGGCCTCGCGGTCGGCGCGCAACTGAGCAAT
>SZPB01000608.1 GCA_030263535.1 Cytophagia bacterium CHB2 | reverse complement strand
TGTTGTTCAGCGTCGTGCCCTCGCCCGCGCGATCGCCGATTTCTCTTTGAATCGCCAAACTCTTTTCCAAATACTCCAGCGCCTTACCGTAATCCCCGCCGGCATAAGCCGTGGTCGCGAGATTGTTCAGCGTCGTGCCCAGTTGTCGTTTTTCCTCCTTTGACTTAGGGTGCGCGACTAATTTTTCCGCCAGCAAGTAACATTGCAAAGCCGCTTGATATTGAGCCAGAGAGTCCAAACATTGTCCTAATCGATTCAACGCCCACCACGGTGTGGTTTCACCGCGGCGCTGCACAAACGGCATGAGGAACGCCACCACGCGGCCAAATTGCTGCCAGCGATAAAAAGCGCCGCTCAAGCCTTCAAGCATTTCATCGGCTTCTTCTTGCAGGCCAGCCAGGGTAAAATGTTCGAATGCCGCCAGGTCGTCGCTGATCAAGCGGGTGAATTTCTCACCGGCAAAGCGCCAATACCTGCCCAACCGGGCGTGGGTGTCGCGCTGCAACGCCTCGGTCAAAGGCTCGCGGCTGAGCAGTTCTGCCACCAACGGCGGAATTTGGTAGGTGGCAAGAGCGAGGTGAGGGGCATGGGCGGATTCGAGTAAAGCGTAATTATTTAAATGCGTTATGGCGGTTTCCAAATGGCCGGTTTCATCCCACAGCGCATACAAGCCGTCAATGATCAGCGGTCGCGGCTCCAATGTCAGACGCTGCACGAGCAATTTTTCCCCCGGGGTGAGCAGGGCGAGCAGCTCATCAAACACCAGGTCGCGGCGCATGGCTTCGAGCACGGTTTGCGTGGCCGCAGCCGGGGTCCCGGCCGGCGGTTGCAAGCCCACAAATTTTTGCTGCAATCTGGCCCAGGTTTCTTCGGCCGCAGTGAGCAGGCCCGAGAGCCATTCGATGCTGCGAAAGTTGCCGCCCAGGGTTTTGTACATCACTTTTTTGTCCTCGGCGGTCACGGTTTCCGGCCAGGACCATTGGCGCATGAAGCGCAGAATATCACCCAGGCCGGCCTCGGGCAATTCAGCGGCTGCGGTATTTTTGAGCTTGTCGCTCACGAGGGCATAGCGGCAGGTCAAGAGCGTCCGCACCGCCCCGGAGAGGCGTTGCGTCGCGGCGATCAGCGCCTCGGTCGCCGCGTGCTCCGCCAGGAAGCGCCGGGTGGCCAAATCCAAACAGGACTCGAGGTTGTCGAAGATAAACAGTGTGGGCCTAGTGGCAAGGGCGCCGATGCCGTAGAGCAGCAGATGCGGGGTTTGGCCGGCCGCCCACTTGCGGTAATGCCGGCGAATGGCGGCGCGCCGGCCAATGAAGCCCTCGTGCGTGAACGCCAGCTCGCCGATTTGCACTTTTTTCTGCAGCAACCGCGGCTGCGGTTGAAAGGGCTTGTGGCCGTCGAGCAAGGCCGGCTCCGGTTTGCGCGAATAAAACACTGGAATGCTCCACTGCTGGAACACTTCGATGAAAAGCTCATGCGGGGCTTTGGCGGCGCCCGAGGCCGCGCCGGTGATTTTCTGGCGCGCTTCGGTGACGGCGCGATCGAGGGGTTTGCCGGCAGCGAGAGCGTGATAAAAATACCCGGCAAAATTAGTGGCAGCAGTGTCAGCCACCGAACGCCGCATGCCGATGACGTGCGGCACGCCGGCCTCGAGCAGGGCGTGCGCAAAACTCGGCACCGCGCGTTGGGTATCAGGCAATGCACTTTGGCAGGCGGAGAGAAAAAAACAGGGCGCGGGCGCTTTGCCATTTTTCCACGCCGCAATCAAGTCTTGCGGAGCGACATTGCGCTGGCGGCCGGTGGCGCGATCTTCAAAAGACAACAGCGCGTGGCCGTCTTGCATGCTGCCGTGCATGCTGCAATGCACGACGTGATAGACATTGCTTTCGAGGCGGGCTTGCAGGGTTTCCAATGTGCCGTCTTCGGCCACATCGATTTCCACTTCACCGCGGCTGAGGCCGGCATCGAGCTGGGCAAAGAGAAAAGTCTCCTCGGTTTCAAAATCCAGGCGGGATTTTTCGGGATCGAGATCTTCGGGCGAGGCTACGAAAAGCAGAATGCGCAGCGGCCCGCCGGGCAAGTCGGGCATCGCCTCGTCCGCTGGCTGCCAGCGCCGCAGCAGGGTAAAATCGGCATTGCGGCTGAGAAAACCCAGGCGTTGGTCGGCATGAAACGTCATTTCCCACGGCAACGCCTGTATGTCCGGCTCGCCGGATTCGAGAATGAGGCGCACG
>SZPB01000607.1 GCA_030263535.1 Cytophagia bacterium CHB2 | reverse complement strand
CCAGCGCGAGCAATTGATCGACAAAATTCTCATGCTGGCCGCGGCGCAAAACTACAAAGAAACGTTTGTGCATCTGCGCCTGACCGGCGAGGCGGAGCCGGCATTGCGCCTGGAGCTTGATCTCATTAGCAACCGCGTCGAAAAAGAATTCGGGTTTTTGTATTTGGAAAATGGCACACGCCCGGCGCTGGACTTGCAAGCGCTGGCCAGCGAGCCCACGGTGCGCGGCGCATTTCTTCGTGATATGCTGGCAGCCCTGGAAAAACAACCGGAGAAAAAAAATCTTTATCACGAAGCTTTGAGTTATGGCTTGCAGGCGTTTGAACATGAGGATATCACGCTGCGATGAAACTCCTTGAACTTCATCTCAAAGCTTTTGGCTGTTTGATTGATCGCAATTGGCATTTCCATCCGCAGGTCAATGTCATCTACGGTCCGAATGAAGCCGGCAAATCCACGTTGCAGCAGGCGATTGTGGCGCTGCTCTACGGCTTTTACGACAATCAGCGCGCGCTGGCGCGCGAGCGCGAGGCGCATGCCCGATTTCGGCCGTGGCGCAACGGCGGCGATTACGCCGGCAGCCTGCACTATCACCTGGCAAACGGCGCGCGTTTGAACGTGCATCGCGATTTTTCTCAGGAAGAAGTAACCACGCAATTGTTTGACGGCGTGACCGGCGAGGATGTAACCGCGAAATTCAGCCGCGGCCGCCACGGGCGCGTAGATTTTCTCGAGAAGCAAATCGGCATGTCGCGCCAGGTGTTTCTCGCCACGGCGTGCATTCGCCAGGGCGCCTTGCAGCGCTTGTACACCCGCGAGGCGAGCGCGGTCTCGGATGCGATTTTGCGGTTGCTCGATTCCGCGGTGACGGAAACTTCGGCGGAGCGCGCGCTCGAACGTCTCGACCAGAAAATGCGCGAGCTGGGCAGCGATCGTTCGCAAAAAACGATGCTGGCGTTGGCGCGCGCGCGGCTTGATGATCTGCATGAGACACATGCCCTGCGCCTGGCCACGCAGAAAGCGGTGCAGGACGATTATGAAAAAGCGGAAATGCTGGCGCTCGAAATCGACGAGCTGGCCGCCCAAGCGACCACGCTTGATCGCCAGATTTTGCTGGTGCAAAGCGAATTGTTGCGCCGGCGCTTGCACCGCTATCAAGTGAACGAAGGCCAGCGCGAAAAGCTCGATGCGGAAATCGCGGAGATGATGCTGTTCGACGCGTTTCCGATGAATCGCAAAGAAGAGTTCTTCAAGCTGCGTGATGAGTATCTCTATCTCGAGCGGCATTTGCAGGGGCTGGCGAACGAGGCCAACAGTGTCGAGCTGCGTTTGATGGCCATGGCGGAAAAGAACAAGCATTTGCAAACGCTGGAACACTTGTGGGAAAAATCGTCCATTGAAGATTTTCGCGTGTTGTATCAACGCTGGCAGGAAAAATACAACGAATCGATTGAAGCCGGCAACCGCGCCAGTGATGCGGACCAGGCATTCGCGCAGGCGGGCTTGAAAGAAGAGGATCGCCGGGCGCTGGCCGATTTGACGGACCATGATATGGAGAGATATAAAGCGCTGGAGGCGCAGTTGCACCAGGCCGAAGAAGAGGTGGCGAAGGTGCGGCAGGAACACGATCTTTTTCATCGCAACGTTGCCTATTGGCGCCGCGTGCTTGGCTTTGCCGGCGTGGTGGCAGGCGTTTCGCTGTTGTATGTTCTGGCTTCCGCCAGCGACACCAGTTTCGACTTCTCGAATATGCTGGTGTTCGGCCTGGGCGTGATCATTTTGGTGATCGTGGTGGTGTCCAACATTCAATGGAACAGCCGCAGCCGCGCGCTGAATTTCAATCTCGTCAGCGTCGAAGAAAAATTCATGATCAAACGCGACGAGTTGCACAGCGTGCAGTTGCGCTTTGGCGTGGAAACCATGGCCGATCTCGCGCAGCGGCGCGCGCACCACGCCTCGTTATCGACCTTCAAGCAGACCTATCAAAAGCTGGAAGCTGAGCGCAGAAAAATCGAAGATGATTTGCAGCCGTGGATGATGGCGCTCAGTTTCAGCTATGTCGGCCCGGATTCGCTGCCAGCCGCGGAAAAAGCTTTGGAAGAAAGCTACAAAATATGGAGTGAAGGCAAATCCCTGCGCCACCGCCAGCGAGAAATCGTGATGCAGCAAAGCGAAGCCACGACGAATCTCGCCAAGGCGCGCTGGCAGCTCGACGAACTGCTGCGGCTGGCGCACATTGATG
>SZPB01000606.1 GCA_030263535.1 Cytophagia bacterium CHB2 | reverse complement strand
CTGCGATTCTTTGACATGTTCGTGCTCCCTTGGGGTTGGACCAATATAACCGTTCAGGTATTCCTTAGCAAGAGTGTCCAACTTTAGGGGTGCACTTCACTGTCCAATCTTCATCAACTGGTTTATTATCGACTTTACTTGGAAGAAACAGCGCCGCCTTACCAATGATCTGTTCCAAATTTTTCTGTCGACGATTCTCTATATGGTCCAATCTTAAACGCGTTCTTAATTCAATCTCTTTAACTGTAGCGTTGGCTTCCGCCAAAATTATGGAAGCGTCACCGTGCGCTTTCGCTTCTCTGCGAATTTGCTCTGGTTTATAGATGACACCTATCGCATTGGCCACTATTTCAAGTAGCTTTGTGAGCGGCTGTGTAAGGTTTTCTAGTATAGACAAGTTGTGTTCCTCATTTACATTTTTTATGATCTGTCGACACGACTAACAACCTTACGAACCTGCCTAGCAACCGCATTTCCCAGCGCTCCAATGGTAGCCATTTGTTTTCATCATTAGAAATTTCTAAAAAATGTTTCTCAAATAGACATTTTTCAAGCCCCAAAGTGGCCAACATTGAAAACTTCTCGACAGCTTTGCATCACGTTTTTTTCGTTATTGGACAATCAGCTTCATCTTGGGTACGGTGTATCTTGCATGCAAATCCCAACGCGCGCCATCACCAACGTCTGACTGCGCCGATTATAACCTCAATGCACCCTCCCCACCCACTCCGCATACACAAACTTCGGCGACATTTTTTCCGTGTGGCAACGCACGCATGTTGCTTCTGTGGCTTTGGCGAAACTCAACGCCGTGCTGCGGGTGCGCACGTGAAAACCACCGCGGCCGTGGCAGGACTCGCATCCGACATTCGTCAGATGCGCGGTCGCGGCGGTTTGGTTGTAACCGGTTTCTTCTCCAAAACCCACAGTGTGGCAGCTCAGGCATTCGGCGTTCGCCTGCTCGTTCTTGGCAACGAGCGTGGCGAACGCGTGGGCGTGCAGGGTTTCCTGCCATTTGCCGAAGATTTCTTCATGACAATCCTGGCAAGCCGAGCTGCCCACGAAAGGGTTTAGCAAAGCCGCTCCATTTCCGCCCGATTGGCTCGGGCTGGGTTTGGCCGGCTTCGTTTGCGGGGCGCGGCCCGCCGCGCGATAGCTCTCCAAAATCGGCGCAGCCTTGGGCGAGTCCGCAATTTTATCATTCAATATAATCTGCTGGAAACTCGCGGCCTCGCGTTCTCCGCCGGCCTGCTTTTCGACTTTGATCAGCCCGATTTCCCGGCCGCGATCGCCGCCACTCACCACCAACGCGTCGCCGACATTCTCAATCAAGCGAATCGGTTGATGGTTGCCCTGCGTCAACAACCAAACATCCACTTCGGGAAATTTCTTATTGATCACCGACAACTCTTCTTCCGGGCCAAGATATACCACGGCTTTGAATTCGACCTTCTTGTCGGCAAGCTGCTTGAGCTGCTCGCGCAAAAATGCTTCATTGCCGCTCATCGAGGCATTCGCCTCGCGATTGAAACCCGGCGAGATGAGACTGATCACGCCCAACTCAAATCCCGGCCGTTTGATGATCTTCACCGGCGGCAATTTCATTTTGGTTTTGCTTTCCACCAGGCTGCTGAAGAGCATGTCTTTGGCATTGCTCTGGCCCGCAACCTCCGCGAGATTGGGCGTGAGATCGTTTTGTCCGAGCGTCACGGCATCATAGCCGAGTTGTTTCAAAACTTTCAACTGCTCGCCGGCTTTCCAGGCCGAAGGGCCGCTCGCCGCTTCGCCAAAATTGCCGCCCTCGAGCACAATCAAATCCGGATGCGCTGTGCGCAAACTGTCCAACAACGTCATTCGCTTGGCAAGACCGCCACGCCGGCTGCCGCTTCAGCCACAGGGATCGACGTAGCCAATCGAGCTGCTGGTATACACCAGGTTAAGTGTAACCTTGCCAGCGTCTTGCGCCGCCGCGGCGCCCGCCAGCAACCACCATGCGCCCGCCAGCAAGAAGCTGAGCGTGCTCACATGGCTTGATTTTTTTTGCATAATGACCCTCGCATATATTTAAACAGGTTAACAGGAATTATCCGTTTGCAATCAGGATTTCATGCTTGCATCTTGGCGACTCGTCGTCTATATTCGGCCTTCTCAAGTCGTTTTGATCTTACGCCCACTTTGGCACCCTTCGACAAGCTCAGGGTGCGGGTTATCATCAAAGGCTGAGCTTGTCGCCGCACCCTGAGCCTGTCGAAGTCTGACCGCTACCCTTCGACAAGCTC